>JACQHI010000391.1 GCA_016199105.1 Lentisphaerota bacterium
AGCGCCAGCGCGGGCCGCCCGTAGCGCGGCTGGTGCATGAAGCCCAGAAACGGGTCCAGCCCGACCGCGTGGCAAACGCCCGTCAGTTCCTTGGCCAACATCGAGTAGCCGAGCGAAAGCAACGCATTCACCGGGTCCCGCGGCGGGCGCCGATTACGGCCGCGCCAGTCGAACTTCCAATCCTCGCGCCGCTTGAGCATGGAGTCGAACCGTTCGAAATAGAGCGCCGCCGCGCTGCCTTCGATGCCGAGCAGTTCCGGCAGGTCGCGCGCCGACTCCGTGGCATCGCGAAAGCCCGCGAGCAATTGCAGCACGCGATCCGGCATGCCTGTCCCATTCTCGCCCTGATCGCCGTTGCGCATAAGCATGACGCGCTGGTTGTGAATTTTCGCGCGGATGACCTCACGCGCCAGTTGCAGCCGCACGCCGGGCAATTCGAAGAGCCGGTATTGCCCGCGCCGCGCGTCCACGCCGCTGACCGGCAAGCCGCGCAACATGCCGATGAACCGCCCCGCCGGCGAGAACCATGCCACGTCAATGCCCAGTTCCATGCAGGTCTCCGCCGCCTGCGCCGTGATTTGCACCGCGCCGTAGCAGTAAATCGCCCGCACCTGTTGGCCGGGCAGCTTGCGCACCGCCTCGCTTTTGACGGACACGACCAACTGGTCCCCGCGCTGGCCGATCTGCGCGCCGGCCTTCTGCACCACCAGCACTTCACCCTCGTCGTTTTCCGGACGCGGCGGATCCAAGGTGGGCGCGCCCCTGCCCGACTCGGCGGCGAACTCCAACGCCTCCAGTATCTGGTCCCGCACCCTTTCTTCCGCGGGCGCGGCAAAGCTGAATTGCAATTGCGGGTCAGACGTTGCCGCCTTGCCTGCCTTGGCCCACCACAACGATTCGTTGGGCAGGCAGATGGGATAGGCGGAGCAGTAGAGACAGCGCGCATCGTTTCTTAACGGCGGAGGGCACTGACCGGAAGCGGCCACCGCACGCGCTTCCGCGATGGTGCTTCGCACCCTGGCGAACATTTCCTCGCTGAACTCGACCGTTACGCGCCGCTTATCCGCCGCGTAGTAGATTGCGCCGCGCACGACATTCACACCTTGCTCGCCCAGCAGCAGCGCGTGGGCGGCGACCTGGATGGCATCCGGCTCCTTCGCCACGCGCTCGCCCTCGGCGTTGCGGCGGGCGGAGCCTTTCTTGTAATCAATGATCTCCGCCCCATCCGCCCCGCCCTCGACGATGTCCACCACGCCGATGAGTCCGAGTGCTTCGCTTTCCAGGCGCAGACTGCGAATCTTCGCACCCTCCGGCAGGCCGAGTTCCTTGGGATCCTCCAGCTTGGACGGCGCATCCACGTTGCGATGGACATGGCTGCCGGCGACAGTGTCCGCGCTCTCCTGAAACACGTTCTCGACCCACTGGAAATAGAACAATCGCGGGCAATAGATGTAATTGTGGAGGTTGCGCACGCCCATTCGCGGCTGGGCTTCCAATGAACCATCGGTCCGCAACGCGGAGTCGCTCATGAGGTGTCACATTTTCAAGTTGTCAGCTTTATCCCTCCAGGCCTGTAATCGGCGCTGGTTAAGCGTCTGAATTCGCTCCCATTGCCAAGCTTTCACGCAGCCCCAAAAAGATTTGCCATGGAGCAAGGGGAGTACGCTGCTTTCGTCCGAAATCTCGGCATAAGTCCATTCCTTCTTCAACCAAGCGAACTCGCAACTCTGTTTCACAAGTTTGTCGGCAATAGCTTCCAATCCGGCAAAGTCAGCAAAGAAGTTCGGTTGTCGAGTATCGTCGGACTTGGCGATCGATGGGCTATGAATAACCAGCAGTTTACCCGCCTCGCCGTATTTTCGCTTCTCACGGGTCAACAATCGCGCTTCCGGTTTTGGCGTTGCGGTATCCTGCTTTGCCTTGGTTTTCTTGCCTCTAGCTGGCATGTCGCCACCTTCACGCAAAGAACGCAAACGCGGATGGATTGTCCACAATCTCGGATCGGCGATCGCACGGAGCGCGAGATTGATGGCGGCGTTGATGTCAGCCTGGACGATTGCGGGATCAATTTCCGCGCCTTCCACCTTGTCCACGACCGGCACAAAAACAGGCCCACCTGAAATCGGCACAAGTAGTGTGCGTTTGGGACACGGTCCGGAACGTTTCCAATCGCGTTGCAGTTGCTCCTGCGCCTCAGTGAGATCCCTGTCGAGATCGCTCAATCGTCGCGCTTCCTCTTTCGGATTGCCCTGTTCGTCTTTCTTTCCCGCCAGCCAAGCCCATTGTCCTTTCTTGGTAAAACCAGCGGTGACTTCTGCCGCCCTAAATCCCGGCACGCCGCTGCGCGAACAGAAGCGCGACGAGTAGGCAGCAGGCGTTTCCAGCACCGGCAGGCCAAAGACTTCGCAAAGCTGCTTAAGCTTGTCGCGCACGGCACGATGACACCACTTCATTAGTCGCGAGTTCTCACTCGGTGCGCGTCCCTGGCTCGCGCGGTAGCGCGAGAGGTCCTCAATGACGATGAAGTCCGCTGGGCCAATCAACCGGCCTTGCTTGTCGGTGATCTTCTCGTAGACGCCGTGCTGGTCTTGCTGCTGGCGCAATGCATTCTTGTCCGCGGGCGGCGGCGCAAGGCGCAGACCGAGGGCTTCGGCCAGAATCATGTGCGCGGTCTGATTAACGCGCTGCTCCTTGAGATTCTCGAGCTTATCGAGCAAGTCGGGGCAAGGATCGGGAACGGACTCATCGCGTCGAATAGGCGGTTTGCCGCCAATTTCTCGCCGGAGGGTCTGATTCAATGACTGAAAACGTTTCCGCAGTTCCTCGATCTGTTCGATCCGCTCCATCGACAAGCCGCGCTGGCCGCGAAGCCAAATCGGCTTCTCCTTGCTGTCGAGGCTTGGACCTTTCTGGGTCAGATGGTGCAATATATTTTTCTCGATTGTGGCGGGATGCTTTTCCCAACACCACGAACGACCACGCAACGGAAGAACGCGGTTGGCAATGCGCACAAGAAGATCGGGCGAGAGCTTCAAGCTTTGCCGCAGTTGTAATTCCAATTCCCTCATCGCACGCGGGTCGCGCTTCTGGACCAGCGTTTTCAACTCCGGCGTCACCAGTCGCGTGTCGTCGCAATCGCAAATCTCCTCACGAGCGGCATCTTGCTGTTTGTCGTCGCCTTTGAGAAACCAGCACCAGCGATGCAGCCGCGCCGCGCGCGACTGGTAACGCCGCATAGCCACCAGCAATTTGTCGTTCTGCTCCGGGAAACTCAAGGCGGCGTGCCAGTCGTCGGAAAGCAATGTGAGGCGTTCTTTACCTTCGGCATCTTTGTCAACGGCTTCCAGCAACCTCATCAATTCGGCGGTGTCGTCCGCTTCCCAATCCCGCGCCGGGCGACCGCGCTCGCCCCAAAGTTCCTCGCGGAAATCAAAGGGCTTTCCGGAGTCGTCCGGATCGCTCTCGTCGAGTCGGCTTTTCTCACGCCAGACTTGCGCGTCTTCACCCGGCAAACGGAATAGACCTGACCTCTCCAACGCCGCGCGCCATTGCTTTCCGCCTGTCGCGCCGACAGCGCGCGACGGTCGCCTGCCAAAGTCGCTATCACTGCGAATGAGCAGTCTGGCAAACGCGCCCGCGTCTCGTTGGCCGAGGTCGGTTGCGACGCAGCAGAAGTCTTTCAGCTTCTCATGCCAAGGCACAGGCTCAGACTTTCTAGGAGTCTCAGCTTCTTTTGCAAACTGGATGTCAGACGGCCACCTTAAACTCGTCTCGGACCTCGGTTCGGAAGCCGAGTAATTAAATTGGGCGAAGTTCATCTGCTTGTTCTTGCCCGAAATCCGATAGTCCCACTTGGTGCGGTATCCGAACCACTGTTCGATCTTTTCCGTGCTGACCTCAATGGGGAACGCGAGTTGAATATCCGACTCACTGCCGGGCTGAAGGGTGATCCGACAGTTCGCGAAATTCACCCGGTCAGGGGACTTATCCAAGCCGAGTGCCGCCATCATCGGCTGCAACCACGGCGCTTCGTAAAGATTGATGTCGCCAGCAGATCGAAGCTTGTCACGACAGATGCGCGGTGCGGCGTAGTGAATTCGCGCCACTGTCGGCGTGAATCCGCGTTCGGTTCTGAGAATGACTCCTGCGGTGAAACTCAGTTGCCCCGGCTCGTGGCGGGAAAGCAATCCGGGTTTCGGAGGCTTTTGATTCGGGGTTTTCGATTGAGCTTCGCTCTTCTTTGGAAAGATGAAAAAGCGAGGCGAGCACTTTGGATGCGCCGGGGTGAATCGTATCGGCCTTTCCTTGTCGTGAAGTTCGAACAGGAGATCCTTGTAATCCAGCCATGCGGCGAGCGGGTCTTCCGCATGCCAAGGTTGCGTGCCGCCGTCGCGCCAGATTGGATAAAAGTCCGGCTTGGCCAATTCGCGATAAAGAGTCGCGCTCCCGAAATCGTCGCGATGTTCCGTTTGTTCCTTCGCAAGAATTTCCCGCAATCGTTTTTCCGTGGCTTTGCCCGCCTCGCAAGCGGCCCGCCATCGGCGCTTTATTTCGCCAAAGCCGCGCACCGTCCGCTCGCGGATCGCGTATTCCTTTGGGCCGCTTGCGGTCACCTCACCTTCGGCTTCCGCCAGCCACGCCAGTTTCTTTTGAACGATGCTTTTGAGCAGTTCGATTCGCGTGTCACCTTCAAAGCCGGGAAGCGACTCGCCTTCCTCGTCTGCGCCAGACGATTCATGCCCCTTGCCTTCCATCGCGGCGACTTGTTGGCGCAAGCGGTCGGCAGCAGCTTCTCGCTTGATGGTGTCTTGAAAATAACGATGCGGTGCTTTGATAGCCTCGACGAACGCAGCAAGGTCAAACTCGAACCATACAGCGCGGGTGTCCCGATCGCCATCCTCACCTGAAACGAACGCCAGATTGGTAAAGAAGTCGAAGTGCGGTTTGTCGTCCATGCGGGCATCGGCTATGTCATCCCCGACAACCGCCTTCTCCTTCGCGTCGGCGAGCGTCTTGGTCGCTTGTAGAAACGCCCGGAGCGATTCCTCGCACGGAAAGAACTTAAAGACCGCGGCCAAAGGATAGAGGCCGCTTGGCTTACGACCCGGTGGCGGCACTCTGAGCGTGGCGCTGTGAGCCGTGAGGTGTTTCTCAAACTCAGCCGACACAGTCTTGAGTTCGGGAAACTTGGCTGCGGCTTTTGAAAACTTCTTCCGCAGCTCTTTGACGGCATCCGGTCCTTCGAGACACTCCGTTGGTGGCTGGGTCAGAAATAATCCAAGGTTCAGACTGTCGGCTGCTTTACGCGCTTCTGCCTCCGGCATTTGATGGAACCTGCGAACCTCTTGCTGCCGCTTCTGTTCCTGAACCGACGAAACGGCTTTGCTGGTTGGCCGCTTCTTTTGACGAGGATTCGCAGGACACAAGAAAGCGATTCGCTCGCCACACACCTTGTTCAAATCGCCCTTATCTGCTTCTTCGAGCAATTGCAGCAAAGCAACGGAACGCTGCACGGCAGTGGCACGGCTGGAACGAAGTACGCAATCAGCCGCCTTTTCAAAGCCAGATTCGTCCGGGTCAAGTTTGAGGATTGGAGCAAGCCGCGCTTGCGGTCCGTTGAACATTTCCGCCCTTCGGCTCGCGCTCACCCAGGTTTCCCGGACTTTAGCTGCCCAACCCAGAAGAGCATTTAGCTTGGCGGAGGCTGCAGCCTTCGCATCCTCCGCAACCTTGACGCGTGCGTTTTCTTTGAGCTTGGGATCAGCCAGCGCGCGATCAATTGCCGCCTTGAGCCATGAGTTGCGAAACACGCCATCGGCACACCCCACAGCCATCGCCGCCAGCGCCAGCGTATAATAATTCACCGCGTCCTGAAAGAGCTGGTGGTGCTGCCAGAGGGCGGCTTGCCATTTCTCTTTGGCCTTCTTGGGATCGGAGTCGAACGGTTTCGGTTCTTTGCCGTCGAGAATTTCAACGGCGGTCACTTTGCCTTGGTAGATTCGGTTCATATCTGTTCTTTTTATAGCAGTTCCTGCTGTATCAGGCGCTAGTGTGCCCGCGCTTCCACCCACGCCACGACCCGCGCGGCCACCTCGTCCTTGGAAAGCAAGGGAAGCGCCTCCGTATTTCCGGCGGCGTCAAGCAGCACGACCTGGTTGGCATCGCTCTCGAAACCCGAATCGGGCCGGCCGACATCGTTGGCCACAATCAGGTCCAAATGCTTTTCCACCAGTTTCCGGCGGGCTTCCGCCTCAAGATCCCGGTCTTCGGCGGCAAACCCGACAAACACCCGCGACCCTTTCCGGCCCGCCAGGCGGACCAGGATGTCCGGCACCGGAACGAGATCCAGCGTCATGGACATCGCGCATTTCTTCAGCTTGCGGGGGCTGATGTCGCGGGGCCGCCAATCCGCGGGCGCCGCCGCCATGATCAGCGCATCGCACGCAGCCACCCGGCTTTCGAGCGCGGCCAGCAAATCGGCGGCGGTGACGATGGGAACGAAATCCACGCCGGTCGGAGCCGGCAGTGTCACCGGCCCGCTCACCAACACCACCTCATGGCGGCGCGCCCGGGCCGCCCGGGCCAGGGCATATCCCATCTTGCCGCTGGAGCGGTTGGTGATAAAACGGATGGGATCGATCCACTCCCGTGTGGGACCCGCGGTAACGAGGAAGTTCATGTCTTTAAGGCGCTGTCCATGGCGGACAGGATGGCCTCCAGCGACGCCATGCGGCCCCGCCCCTCATACCCGCAGGCGAGTTCGCCCTTCCCGACATCCACGATGGCGACGCCGCGGGCTTTGAGCGTTTTCACGTTCTCCCGGGTGGCCGGATGATCCCACATGTGCGCGTTCATGGCGGGCGCCACGACGATCGGCGCCTGGCAGGCCAGCGCCGTGGACGTGAGCATGTCGTCCGCAAGCCCGTGCGCCAGCTTGGCCAGGACGTTGGCCGTGCAGGGCGCGATCACCAGCACGTCGGCGGCATCCGCGGC
The DNA here is from genome assembly GCA_016199105.1 of Lentisphaerota bacterium. GTDB lineage: Bacteria > Verrucomicrobiota > Kiritimatiellia > JAAZAB01 > JAAZAB01 > JACQHI01. The sequence goes on from JACQHI010000391.1 coordinate 6,994, forward strand.
CGACACATGGGCCGGGCGCCACAGCTCGACCTCGTCGAACAACTCCACCGCCACCGGGTTCCGGGAGAGCGTTCGGAACGTCAACTCCCCGACGAACCGGGTGGCGGCTTTCGTCATGATCACACTGACATTCCAGGAGCGCTGCTGCATGAGCCGGAGAAGTTCCGCGGCCTTGTAAGCCGCGATGGACCCGGTGACCCCCAGGACAACCTGTACGATTTTTTTCATCGGCCCGTTTTCAATAGACGGCGGCGGGCAGCATACTGGGCGCTCCCCAGTTGGCCATCCAGAGAATGATCGTGCCGCCAACGGTGCGCGCAAACCAATAGCCCGTGGCCGGCTGATACACCGCCAGTTCGTCGGCGCCATCCCCATCGAAATCGCCGGACAGGGGCATCATGCCCTCTCCCCCCCACGGGGCCGCCCAGAGGATGAGCGTGCCGCTCACCGAGCGGATGAACCAGTAGCCGGACGATTCCTGATACACGGCCATGTCATCGTTGCCGTCCCCATCGAAATCGCCGGGCACCGGCGTCAGCCCCTCCCCGCCCCAGGACTCGTTCCAAACGAGCGCCGTCCCGTTCATGGACTTGATAAACCAGGCGCCCGTGCCTTCGAAATAAGCCGCCATATCGGTCACGCCGTCATTATTGTAGTCCCCGGCCAATGGCGTAAAGTCCGGCCCGCCCCACTGATTGATGGACGTGATCAGCGTGCCGTCAACCCGCTTGGAGAACCAGTACCCGGAGGCGGCCTGATACACGGTGAGGTCGGCAAGTCCATCGCCGTCGAAATCACCGGCCACGGGCGTCATGCCGGCCCCGCCCCAGGGAATGCCCCAGCCGAGAATCCGGTTGTCCAGACTCCAGATGAACCAGTAGCCTGTGGCGGACTGATAGAGGGCGAGGTCGCCCACCCCGTCGGCGTCATAATCGCCGGGCACGGGGATCAGTCCGTCGCCGCCGAACCGCTCCCCCCAGAGAATAACGGCCGCGTTCATGCCGAGAATATACCAGCGTCCGGCGGTCTCATCATAGACGGCCAGATCGGACCGCCCGTCACCGTCATAATCGCACCGCGCGCCGCTGCGCCGCCAGCCGACATCCGAACCGCCCCAATCGCTGGTGCTGACCGAATTCCCGGCCACGACCCAGTAATAGTAATCCACGCCATAATAGGCGGTCGTGTCATCCAGCGTCGTTGCGGCGGTCGTCGAAAGCAGCCCCGCGGACGCCGCATCGTTGGTGGTGTTCCGGTAAACCCCATAACTCGACGCGCCCGTGGCCGCGTTCCACGTGACGCGAATCTTGTCCGTGTATGTGCCGTCCGAGGCGGAGACGCCGGTGGGCGCCGCCAGGCGGGCAATCGTCACGAGGCCGGTCGCCGACCAGTCGGAGATCGCATCGGTTTCCACCGCGCTGCGCGCCCGGGCGCGCAGACCATAAGTTCCGGTGATATTCCAGGCATTCGAGGCCGTGGATGAAGAGGACCAGCCCGACGTGGACCCGTTGCCCCAATCGAACTGGTATTGCACGGCGCGGCCCCAGGAGGAAACCGAATTGGAAACCGCGTAGTCGTACACCACGCCGGCATAGCCGTTGCTCGTCCCGCTGGGCGCCGTGGGGGCCGTCACCGTCTGCGTCCAGTTCGAGGCCAAGGCCACCTGGACCGGGCGTCCCGCCACCGTAAGCGTGCCGTCGCCGAGTTCGCCATCCGTGTTGTTTCCCCATCCCCACAGGGTGCCGTCGTTCCGCACCGCCAGCGAATGCGTATCGCCGGCGGCAATGGCCACGATGTTGGAGAGATCGAGCACCTGCACGGGGAGATTGGTGAACGCCGTCACATTCGTGTTTCCCAACTGGCCCTGGGCGTTATCGCCCCAGGCCCAGACCGTGCCGTTGTTCAGCAATGCCAGGGAATGATTGCCGCCGGCGACAATCGCCGTGACATTCGAAACGCCCGTCAGCGCGGTCGGCGCATTGGCGGAAACCGCAGCGGAGCCGACGCCCAACTGCCCCACATTGTTCCGGCCCCAGGCAAACACCGTTCCATCCGATTTGAGCGCCAGCGAATGGAATTCCCCCGCCGCGACGCGGGCGACTCCGGAAATTCCCGGCACATTCGTCGCCTGGGTGGTATAGATGATCGGAGTGTAGATCGGGGAATAGCCCTGCACGGCGGAGGGCAAGCCCATGTGCAACGTCACCGCGGGATTGCCCAATTGTCCGTAATCGTTGTCGCCCCAGGCAAACACGACTCCCTGGTTATTCACCGCCAGCCCGTGATAATAGCCCGCCGCGATGGCGGAAATACCGGTTAGCCCCGCCACCTGCACCGGCGAATTCGTGCTCAAAACACTGCCATTCCCCAATTGTCCGCCGTCGTTCCGGCCCCAACTCCAGACGGTGTTGTCGCCGCGCAACGCCAGCGCGAAATCCGAGCCGGCGGCGATGGCCGACACGTTGGAAATCCCGGCGACCGGCGTGGGGAGATTGGTGACGGTCACGGTCAGGTTGGTCCCCAACTGTCCCCGATCGTTTCGTCCGAAACTGTACAGATTCCCGTCCGACTGGAGCGCCAGCGTGAAGTAATACCCGCCGGCGACGGCCGACACGTTCAGGAGGGCGACCGACTGGGGCCGGTTGGTATCCGTGTTGTGTCCCAAGCCCAATTGTCCGTAATTATTCTTTCCCCACGACCAGAGCGTGCCGTCCTGTTTCACGCCCAGGGAGTGCAGACCGCCCCCCGCCAGCGAAGGCACCTGGCCCGCGTTCGCCGCCGCCAACATCGATAAACCCGCCACAGCGCCGACCATCGCACGACCTATCTTCATGCTACCTCCGGATTAATTTAGGGATGAACGGTTAAGAAATTTCCATTTATTCTACACGTCCGCCGTCATCTGGCAAGGAAATCCGCTGGCAGGCTTCACCCCCGGACAAACCAGCGAATGGCATGACGACGGGCGCTCTTCTCGAATTTCAGCGAATAGGGATTGCACAGCCAGCGGGCCACATGCCCGTCCGACCGCGGCATCAGCCAGCCGAAATCCCAGCCCCGGCTCAGATACTGCAGGGGAATGGCCGGCTTCACCCGGACCACCGGTTGCGACGCCGCCATGAACTGCCTTCGTTCGGTATAATAATAGCAGGACCCGACCTGCACAAACACCTCATGGTCAATCGGTTGCTTTTCAAGATCGTCGCACAACCCCCGTATCCCCACCTTGACTTCACAGCCGCGAGAGAACGCCTCGACCAGCGCATCCGGCGAACCGGACACCACGTCGCCTTCGGCGGAATGATGGAGCACCTCGCGCCACTCGTCGCCGACGCAGTAACGGAAAACCTCAAAATCATAGACAAAATTGTGCGACGGCGCACTCGTTTCGGCATCCCAACTGTCGAACTGATGATACTTCGGCATGTCGGGCGGGGGATTGACGGGTGATGGGCCCGGGCTCCCCCCGGTCGACTGTCCGTCAAGAAAGGGCCGCGCGATGGCCTGGCGGCCGTCCTGGTTGTACAGAAAAAACGACATGGACGGCCGGGGCCCGAACCCGTTGGGCAGGTCAATCGGCATCCGAAGGTTGATGATGCCGGCCACCCAGCGGTTCTCCAGAAGATAGGTCACCCGGAAATCCGCCGTTTCCCGGATGCGTTCGGGATTATCGGAGGTTGTGTCGATATGCTCGTTATGAATGAACTCCGTGTAGATCCGGAGATCGGCGCCGCGCCGGATGGCCTCCGCCAACGCGGCCGCGCTCCCGCTCTTCACCGCGCGCCGCCGATCCAATTCCAAAACACAACGCCAGCCGGTTGTCATAACCCCTTCCGAAAGGGCGAGGCGGTGAGTCGGCGAAACGGCGACCAATCGCGATCGTTATCAATCGCATTCACAAACGTTGTCTCTCTTGTCCTTCGCCAGTGCACCGGCTCACCGTTTCGCCGTTTCGTCGCTTCAGCGCCATTGGCTTCCATCCGAACAGGCGCGCGGCGGTCCGGCAGATGATACTCCGTTTGGCCTCGTCGGGAATGCGGGCCATGAGGATTTTGCCGATCTGGTGGGACATGGAAAAGCACGGCGCATCGGAGCCCCATACGATTTGATCGAGCGGAACTTTTTCCACGATCGTCTCGATCATCTGGGTGTGTTCGCGGGAATACGTGAGGTCCAGCACCAGGTTCTTCACGCGCAACGCCGCCTCGATGTACGATTCATAGGCGAAGCCGCTGCCCGTATGCGCCGCCATGAACGCCACCCCCGGAAAACGCTCCGCGGCCTTGTCGAGGCCGTTCAGGTCCCCTCCCCACGTGTGCGCCAGCACGGGCGCCCGGCGCTCCCGCGCAAACGTCCAGACCGGGTCGAAACGCGGATCGTTGTACTTGGCCCCGACCACATAAACCTTGACGCCCTTGAAACCCCGCCGGGCAAAACACCGCTTCAGTTCGGGCAGCATGAGCTCGGGATACATGGCGCTCACATGGCAATAGCCGATGAACCGGCCCGGATACCGCCGGATGGCGTCGGCGACCTGGTCATTGCCGGCCGCGAACTCGGACCCGATCGCCAGCGTGGAACTGACGGCCGCGACGTCAATGCCGATCCGGTCCATCTCCACGATCATGTCGTCCGGCGTCTGCCCCTCGCAGCCCGGCCATTGTCCCACGTGGGCATGGACGTCGAAAACGGGAATGCCGGCGAGCCGCCGGCCCTCTCGCGCATAATCGGACAGGGGGTTTTTCATAACCGGGCCTCCGCCAGCAGTCGTTGGATATTGCCGCCCAGGATCTTTTCCTTGTCCGCATCGCTGATGTCGGCATACATGACATGCGCGATCAACCCGCCGGGCGTGTTGAACGGAAGTCCGGAGCCGAAGACCAGGCGTTCGGCCGGAAAATGACGGAGGAACAACGCCGGATTCCCCGCGGGAATATACACGTGCCCCAGGCAGACATGGAGATTTGGGAACTTGCGCAGGAGCGGATACAGGACCGGATCGCTGCCATAGCCCACGCCGGTCAGGATCAGCCGCAGGTTCGGGAAATCCTTGCAGACCCCGTGCACGTCGTTGATATGCAGGGATTCGATGTGCATCAGCACGGGAATCTGCCGTTCCGAACACACCGCCAGCCAGTCCCCGACCAGCCAGCTCTGCAGACTGCGGAACAACTGCCCTTCCCGCAGCCAGAGCCACGCCGCGCGGGCATCCGCCTTCCGCATGGCCCGCACCGTATCGTCAATCGTCGGCGCGCCCCGATAGGGATGCCGCGCCAGGTAAAAGGCGGGCATGAAGCGCGGATTCTTCGCGGCTTCTTTGGCCACCTGCCGATTGGCTTCCACCGGCCACGCCATCCCGCCCAGCGGCTGGTTGCTGTGCACGAGCGCCTTGGAAATGCCGTACGCATCCATCAGCCGGAGAATGTCCTTCGGCTTGTACGGCAACAGCGCGGGCCGTGAGCACCACGGCCCGATCCCGCAAAAACAATCGATGATGGTCACGCGCCTGTCCTCCAATGCACCGCCTGGGTCTGCCCCGTGGAGGAACTTTTCATGATCGTCGCGATCAACTCGTCCACGTCGTAGCCCGTGAACCGGGATTGCGCGCCCTGGACGCCTTTTTCGATGTTGGCGCAGAAGAAGGCCAGCGCGCGGTCGAACGGCGATTCCGGCGCGTACCGGTATTCCACCGCCTGGCCGGTCGCGTTGTCGGTATGAACGAGCAGGCAGGCCTTCCATTCCGGCTTGTCCCAAAGCGCGCTGAACAGCTCCAGGCGCCCCCGCGTGCCCGTGATTTCGATGCGCTCGTCCCAGCCGTCCCGCAGAAAACCGATCCGGTTCAGCGGATGCGAGAGCGCCTCGAAATGAACCACGCCGTTGGGCGTCTCCATCAACGCCGCGGCCAGCAGATCGTAATCCCGCCCCTCGGGCACATGCATCGCGGCCGACACCGTGCGGGGCCGGCCCAGCAGGAACACGATCAGATCCAGGATATGGCTGCCGCCGCACACCAGGATGCCGCCGCCGTAACTTTTCCGCAGGCCGGACATCCCTCCCGGCGGCGTGTGGGCGAACCCCTCGGTCGGCGCGGCTTCCCATAAATCCCCCCAGCACTGATGCGCCCGGATATGGGTGGTGACGATGCGGCCGAGGGACGGCAGCAGCGCCTTCGCCTGTTCCACGGCGGGGATGAATCGCTTCATATAGGAGGTGTAGAAGATCGTTTTCTTCTCCTCCGCCAGTTTCACGATCTCGAGCGCGTCGTCGGCCGTTTCGGCCAGCGTCTTCTCGCAGATCACGGCCTTCCCCGCGCGGATCGCCGCCAGGCAGACCGGCTTGTGCGCGGGCAGGATGGCCGTCACGTCCACCAGACGGACCTCCGGGTCCTCGACGATCGGGCGAAAATCCGCCGTCCAGCGCGCCCCGAATTTTTTCGCCCACGGTTCCGCCGTTTTTTCCGAGAGATCGCACACCCACTTCACCCGCGCCCCGGCCTTTTCCAGCCCCGAGAAATGGAAACGCGAAATGTTCCCGCACCCGACAACACCCACGGTCAGACTCATGGTTTGGCTCCTTGGGATTTTTCCGTCGATAAATCCCTATCGAACAGCGGGTTTGGTAGGCAATGCATGACCGGCTTTTTACAGAGAACCGCGGACAAGATCAAGCCGCTTGAAACCCCCGTTCGCCAAAAACACAGCAGTATGTCCAAATATAGTGGACATACTGCTCGTAATATCATAGATTCTTGCCGTGATAACAGTAATGGACATCCGGGAACAGGCACGCATGGATGTGCTGGACTACCAACAACTGGTGTCCTATCTGCGCGGTTACGCCAAGCCGAGGGATCGCATCGGCATGCTGTTGGCCGAGGGGAGTCTGATCCGTGTGCGCAAGGGGCTCTACGTGTTTGGCGAGCGCTATCGTCGCGCCCCGCTGAGTCGCGAACACCTGGCCAATCTGATCTATGGTCCCTCGTATGTCAGCCTCGACTACGCCCTGAGCCACTACGGAATGATACCGGAACGCGTGGAGAACGTGACGTCGGTCACCACGGGCGAGAGCCGGCGGTTCAGCACGCCGTTCGGTACGTTCACCTACCGGCCCCTTCCGCCGCGGCGCTATGCGCCCGGCATCCAGTGGTCCGGCGAAGGCGATGCCCGGTGCCTGATGGCCTCACCCGAGAAGGCCCTTGTGGACAAGGTCTGGACGGACAAGCGCTTGAGTCCGGCCAACCTCAAGGACTTTAATTCCTACCTGTTCGAAGACCTGCGCATGGACGCGCAGCGGCTGTCTTCGCTGGACCCGGACCGGCTCGCCGCCATTGCCGGCGCCTTCGCATCGAAAAAGATCAACCTGCTGGCGCGGTGTTTGGCGCTGCGATCGGGGGATTCGAAAGGAAAAACAGACGCGCAATGAACGAAGCCATCCAACAAATGATCGAGCGCTATGCCTGCCGTACCCGCGACGACACTGTCGTCGCGCTGCGGGAAATTCTCCAGCAGATTGCCCTGCTCGGTCTCTGGCGATGCAAGTTCTTCGAACACGCCGCATTCTATGGCGGCACCGCTCTGCGTGTCCTATACGGACTGGACCGGTATTCCGAGGCTCTGGATTTTTCGCTTCTCGCGCCGGACAAGGGCTTCTCCCTCGGCGCCTATGGGGACGCGCTTTGCCGGGAACTGGGCAGCTTCGGTTTTGACGTTTCCTTCGAGGCCCATAAGCGCAACCCGGAATCCGCCATCGAATCCGCCTTCCTGAAAGCCAATACCTTGCAGCATCTGATCGTCGTCAAGCTCGGCGCCGACCCGGCCCTGCAGATGCACGCGCAGGCAGTGCTGAAGATCAAATTGGAGGTGGACACCGATCCGCCCGGCGGGTTCGAAACGGAGAACCGCGCGGTCCTGCTGCCGGTGCCCTTTGCCGTGCGCGTGTACAGCCTGCCCGACCTCTTCGCGGGGAAGATACACGCGCTGTTATGCCGGAAGTGGAAGACCCGGGTCAAGGGACGCGATTGGTACGACCTGATCTGGTATCTTGGCCATCATCCGCGAGTGCGCCTGAGTCACCTGGAGTCGCGCCTGCGGCATTCCGGCGACTGGATCGGCGCCGCTCCCCTGACCCGGCCCGATCTGCTCGACCGCCTGCGCGCCGCCATCGAGAAAGCGGATGTGAACCAAGCCCGTCAAGAGGCGGACCGCTTCGTTAAAGACAAGGCGCCGCTCGAACTCTGGTCCCGCGAGTTCTTTCTGGAAATCGTGGCCAGGATCGAGACCGTGTAGGAATATCTGTCCGACAGCGTCGCCTCGTCACAGTTGAGAAACTTCTGTTTCACATGAATGCAGTTCTCGCACTTGTCGTTTTTCTGGTTGTCGCGACTCGCGCCGGGGCGCATGACATCGGGGTTGCCGGTGGAGTCGTTACGGACACGCACAGCGGCGATCGTGCGTTCGGATACCAGCTTGAGTATCTCGAGCCTTTCGGGGAAACGTTCGCGCTGAGCCTCGCCTATTTGAACGAAGGCCATTTCCCGGACCATCACCGGGACGGTGTTGCGAGCCAGCTCCGGGTCAGCCGCGGCACACGGGACCGGCGGTTCGGTCTGTCGGCGGGGCTTGGCCCTTATGCCTATTGCGATACCGCCAGTGATGAAACAGTTCCCTATCGAAACGTCCATGGCATTGGCGCCATGACCAGTCTTGCGACAACCTTTTCCCCGGGCAGCCGGGTGCGATTGCAGTTGCGCGGCAACTGGATCGTGGCCGGCGAGATGAACACGGCGTCCCTTTTGTTGGGAGGCGAGTATCGATTCGGACCCGCCGATCCGGCCGCCCCTCTCCCTCCACTGACCGTGCGATCCGGCGCGACGCGCCACAACGAAATCACGGTGCTGTCCGGGGTGACGATCGTGAACAGCTTCAAGTCCGAAGAATCGACGCCCCTGACTGTCGAATACCGGCGCCATGTATGGCGGCATGTGGAGTGGACGCTGGCGGGACTGGATGAGGGCCGCAACTCCAAGATCGACCGCTCGGGTCCGGTTTCGGAGCTTTGGGTGGTCCGGGATTTGTTCGACGATCGCTGGACATTGGGCCTGGGCGCCGGAGGGTATGTCGCTGACGATCGCCATGCAGACGCTCCGCATGACGGATACTTTTTCAACGGTATTGTGTCGGCGACAGTCGGTTTCCGATTCCATCCGCGCTGGATCGCCCGCGGCATGTTCCACCGCGTGTTGACCGATTACGATCGCGACACCGATGTGTTTTTGCTTGGCCTGGGCCATCTGTTTTGACACAAACAGCAATAGAACATGCAAAAATGCAACGGATCAAGAACGACAAAATCATTTACAGCAAAACCATTATTCGATTTTTCAATCACACTGCGCTCGATTATTCATGAAATCCTTATCGCTTGGCGCACATGCTCTCGAAATGCCCGGCACCGCTTGATGGCATCCTTGGCCTGGTCACGCGTTGCCGATTCGCCGGGATAGCGAAACGCAACAGCAAAGTCGGACAAGTAGGCCAAATCACGACGGAAGACTTCCCATAAGGGCTCTCGAGGGACAACCCGATCCAATAGGGATGGAAGATCGTGCGTTTTCGCGAACTCAATGCCGGCCTGGCTCAGCCACGCCTTGAGATACTTTTCGGCGCATTGCTGGGCGTGAAAACAGATCCCATCATAGCTCGGATTTTTTCGCGCACGCCCTTCCCGTTCCATCATCACAAAGTCACCTTCGGCCTTATCAATCCATTCGCGTGTGATCGGCTTCATAAATAACCTTGCCTCGCGTAAGAATGGAACGAATGAAGGGATCCCCCAAGCTCAATCGCTTCCGGATGGCTGCCGACGTTCGAACCAGAAAATCCACCGGGAACGGCGGCCGTATCTGCATGCGGATCTCGACCGATTGATCCACTGGGGACCCCTTGAAAGGCATTTCAATCAGCATATCCACGTCGGAATCGGGAGTGGCGCGGCCTTCCGCATAGGACCCAAACAAAATAATGCGTCGGGGCTGAAAGCGCTCACCGATTTTCTTCCCAACCGCTTTGATTTGCCGCATCTGCACCATGACATAATTTCCTTTCAAGACATGAATGGTGGCAGGTTTTCGCGGCCAGATCAAGGCTCGATTCTCGCTGGAAACCAATGCGAGACCGGCTTGGAATGCAGCGCGTCCGGAATCGCAGGGGAAGACGAAGAATGAGCTTATTTGTTATTCGCTTTGACATCAACGTTGAGCGTTGAATTCGCGAAAAACCTCCAGCATGTATTCGTAGTGTTCCAGCGGCATGCCCGGAAAAATGGTGTTGGACGTGCTGAACACGTAGCCGCCGCCCGGCGAGCCGTGTTCCAGGCAATACAACGCCGATTTCCGGATGGCGGCCCGGGGCCCGTCCTGCATCAAATTGCACTGCACGTTGCCCATGAGCGCCAACTTTCCCCGTGTCCGTTCCTTGACGACCGCGATATCCATGCCCGCCATCGGATCGATCGACTGGAGCAAATGCGCCTCCATCGACAGCAGGTCGTCCAGGACCGGCATCAGCATGCCGTCGCTGTGGATGAACGCGAAAGCGCCCCGCTCCTTGATCCGCCGGACCTGCCGCGCCCAGTACGGCGTCACGATCTCGTGGAACTGCGCCGGAGAGATGAACGGCCCGGCGTTAAAGGCCACGTCGTTGACGATGAAAACGAAGTCCGCCCCCGCCCCCGCGAGACGGTCGATCGTCGCCAGGGCCGCCCGGCACCGCCGCTCCGCCTCTTCGTGAATGATCTCGGGCCGCTCCATCAGATCCACGGCGAACTGGTCCCAGTCGGTGATGCTCTCGATGGACCACACGCTGGATCCCACCACACCCCCGACCATGATG
>JACQHI010000405.1 GCA_016199105.1 Lentisphaerota bacterium
CACCTGGGCCTGGCCGCCCATCACCGGAAGGCGGGCCGTACCGGACCTTCGGCCTTTCACCTCGACCGCGCGCAGCGGTATGCCGTTCTCTTCCGGAGGGTTTGTTCCGCGCACATCGGCGCCGACGGGCAGCCCTATTATCTCTGGCCCTTCGCCGACTACTACGAACGCCATGCCGACGATGTCGGCCATGCCAACTACAATGTCCTGTTTGCCGGCGCCTGCCATCGGGAAAACATGGTGTTCACCGCTGCGGACATGGCCGCCTTCCGCGGAACGTTCCGCCGGATCCTTACCGGGGACGGACGGGTGCCCCACCGGATGATTGACGGCACCGACCTTGACAACGTGTCCGATTGCGTACACTACTGGCATTTGCTGGACATCGACGATCCCGCCTTGCTCGCCCGGAGCCTCGCCTATTACTCCCGCAATCGCGATTCCATCCTGGATCTGGTCACGATCGGCTTTGTCCTGCATTCGCTGGGCCGGCTGGTCTGACGTCATGGGGCGCCGGCCGGGGCTTCCGGCTTCGCTGCCGGAGACAGGGAAGGATCCGTATATGTGACGGGGATTTTCTCCTTCAGCGCCTTGAGCAACGCATCCATCTTCTCCCTCCCCATCCGGTTCTTCAGGTTGGCGACAATGCGTTCCCGGGCTTCCTCCCGGGACAACGCGCGCTCCGGCGTATGCTCCAGCATCTGGATGACGTGAAATCCGAATTGGGTTTCCACGACCTGGCTGAGCTCGTTGGTTTTCAGACCGAACGCCGCCTGCTCGAAAGGGGGCACCATCTGACCGCGCTTAAACATGCCCAGGTCCCCGCCCTGCGCTTTGCTGGGGCAATCCGATTTCTCGCGCGCGAGCGCCGCGAAATCGGCGCCCTCCGCCAGTTGCTTGCGGATCGACTCCGCCTCCTGCTTCCGGGCCGCCTTCTCCGCGACGGTGTTCGTCGCGGCCACGGTCAGCAGAATGTGCCGCGCCCGGGCGGTTTCCGGCGTCTGAAACTCCGCCTTCTTTTCCTCGTAAATGGCGGCGACCTGTTCTTCCGTCGGTTCGGCCAGATCCAGCAGTTTTTCCAGTCTGAGTTGTTCGCGAATCATGGACTCGAACTGCCCCGCCGTCAGCCCTCCCTGCTGGAGCAACTGCTCGAAGGCCGCCGGATCGGGCATTTTGGATTTGATTTGTTCGACCTCTTTCCGGACCGTTTCGTCCGAAACGGCGATCTGCTTCGCATCGCACTCGGCCCTGATCAGCGCCCGCATCGCGAGATTGTCCAGAATCCGCGGTTTTAACCCCTCCTTGTTCCGTTCGATCTGGCGATCGGGCATGCCGCGCTGGCGCATGTTGGCCTCCGCCTGCCGTAATTCGCGATCCAAGTCCTGCTGGGTGATGACTTGGTCTCCCACCCGAACCAAAACGGGGGTGGCGTTCGACTCCGCCACCGCCGGTGTGGCCGGGCCCGGCGCCGGAATGGCCGCCGTCACGGCGACGTTCGAGGTCGCCGCGACGGGAACGGCGGGCGGCGGCGGCACAGGACTGCGGCAGGCGGAAATGGCGGCAAGTCCGACGATCAGGGGAATCCATTGAATCTGGCGCATCGTTTGTTTCCTTTAGATAGCCCGGCGGCCGCCGGGCGGGTTGGGTGCGTGTCCGTGAATGCCGTCCCGCCTGCAATCCGCCAATCGGCGGATAACACTGCGGGCAGGCGAATGGAGAGAACGTATCGCTCAAGCGAAGCGAAGTCAAGGCCGGCAATTCAAACGCTTTGACATAATCATTTACATCAGAATCATTGGAAATGGAGAGGCGAATATCGCTCAAAATGATTTTGCCATCAATGATTTTGTCGTGCTCCCCATACGGCTCCCGTATTTTCTGGTTTCCGGCTTCCCTCTCCTGTAAGCTTTTTCCCACAGCCCATGAAAATACTTTGCGCGCTCAATCCCACGGCCGGCAGCGGAACGGCCCCCGAACGGTGGCCCCGCATCCAGGCCCTGTTCCAATCGCTTGGCATAGCCTACGATCTGCTGGCCGATCCGGACATCCGGCTCGGCCGGCAAGTGGCGGACCACCTGGAGGCCAAGGGCGTCTCCGCTTACGAGGCCGTGGTCGGCATCGGGGGCGACGGAACGCACTCCGCGGTGATCAACGCCCTGCTCGACTATCGCGCCCGGCATTCCAATCTCCTGCTGCCCCCCTACGCCCTGATTCCCCTCGGCACCGGCAACGATATCGCCAAGTCGTTCGGGATCGATTCGCGGGACGACTTTTTCGCCGATGACCTGCGCCGCGCCGTGACCGCCATTGTGCATGGCGCCGAGTATCTTCTCGACGCCGGCTTCACCGGCAAGGCCTGGTTCGTGGACGCCCTGACCATCGGCCTGGATTCCCACGTGCTCCGCGAGCATAACCGCCGAAAACGGCGGATGGGGCGCTTTCCCTGGCTCAAACGGCTGATCAAGGGCAATGTTCTCTATGTCCTGAGCATGGGCACGCGGTTCTGGAAGCAGGACCTCGTCCACGCGGACATCCGCGTGGACGGCCGGCCCTGGTATTCCGGCCCTCTCTTGAACCTGATCATCAACAATACCCGCGTGTATGGCGGTGAATTCGTTTTCTTCCCGAACGCCTACGCCAACGACGGCCTGCTGGATGTCATCCTGTTCACCGGCCACACTGATTATCTGAAAAAATATCTGCTCTCCTTCCGTCAGCAGCCCAGCCAGATTCGACGCATGGCCGATCATCTGGGGAAAGTCTCGCTCATCACGCAGGGCAAATCCATCGAGGTCGCCCTGTCCCGCCCGGAACGCGCCCAGATGGACGGAGAGGAGCTCCCCGCCGCCGGCCATTTCGCCGTCACCGTCATCCCCCACGCCATCCGCCTGAAGATTCCGGCGGAACCCGCATAGATTCGTCTGCGACGAATCTATGTATGGGATTTTTCACGCCGGCGCGTGAAAAATCCAGTCCGCGTAAAAAATCTGTTTTGCCACATGCGGCACAAAAGTCACAAGAGGGAAGATCGTTTAGCCGCAAAAGAGGCGCAGGGACGAACAATTTTTACCACAGAGTCACTGAGGCACGGAGAATGACACAACTCCCCGCTTCCTCCCTACATTATAGAGTGTTGCCCGCATTTGGTGCCGGGTGTTGCCACGTCGGTCGCCTTACGGCCAAGTGGCCACTTGCAAAGCGACGTGGCGCCCTGCGCCAAATGCGGGCAACGATTGTCTTGAAGAGTACTCAGAGGAATTTTCTTCTCCGTGTCTCCGTGCCTCCCGCCAAGCGCGGGACAAGTCCGTGGCTTGCCACGCGCCGCGCGTGGTGAATGTATTTGGTTTTGAGAGGAGCGTGTCGAGGGATTCGGGAAAAATCGTTCGCGTGGATTCGCGTCCATTCGCGGGCAGTCTCTTTCTCTCCGCTGCCTTGGTGTTTTTCGCGCGACGGTCTGTTTTCGATCTCGACGGCGGCCGGCCGTTTCATTATCTTTATCCCGAATGAATACCCCGGAAAACAAGCCTGAAAAAAAAGAACAGCCGGATGCCTCTCCCAGGCAGCGGGTTCCCAACACCCTGCTGTTCGAAATCGCCTGGGAAGTCTGCCAGCAGCTGGGCGGCATTTATACGGTCATCCGCTCCAAAATTCCCGCCATGATCGAGCGGTGGGGCCACCGCTATTGCCTGATCGGCCCCTACAATCCGGCCACCGCGGCGGTCGAGTTCGAGGAGGCCGTCCCGCCCGACTCGCTCCGCCCGGCCCTCGAACAGATGAAAGAAAAGGGCTACGACATTCACTTCGGCCACTGGCTGGTGACCGGCCGCCCGCAGGTCATTCTTCTGAATCATTTCTCCGTTTACAGCCGGCTCGGCGAAATCAAGTATCACCTCTGGAACAACCATCATATTGGAACGCCGGGCGATGACGACGAGGTCAATCGCGTGATCGCCTTCGGGTTCCTGGTCGCGGAGTTCTTCCGCGTCCTGGCGCGAACCGGGTCGCCGGCGCTTCCCGTCATCGCGCACTTCCACGAATGGATGGGCGCGTCCGCCATCCCGGACCTGCGCCGCGACCGGCTTCCGGTGAACATCGTGTTCACCACCCATGCCACCCTGCTCGGCCGCCACCTGGCCATGGCCGACCCCTGGTTCTATGACCACCTCCCCTTCGTGAACTGGGAAACCGACGCCCGCCGCTTCGCCATCGATTCACGCGTGCGCCTGGAACGGGCCGCCGCCCACGGCGCCCACATCTTCACCACCGTCAGCGACGTGACCGCCCTCGAATGCCGGCACCTGCTCGGACGCCCGGTGGACAAGATTCTGCCCAACGGCCTGAACATCGAGCGCTTCAGCGCCCTCCATGAGGCGGAAAACCTCCATAAAATCCACAAGGACCGCATCCATCAGTTCGTCATGGGCCATTTCTTCCCCAGCTACAGCTTCAACCTGGACCGCACGCTCTATTTCTTCACCTCCGGGCGCTACGAATACCGCAACAAGGGCTTCGACCTGACCCTGGAGGCCCTGGCGCGCCTGAACTACCTGCTTAAGGAGATGCGGACCGACATCACCATCGTCATGTTCATCGTGTCCATGCGGCCCTTCAAATCCATCAACGCCGACGTGCTCCACAATATGGCCGTGATGGAGGAAATGCGCCGCACCTGCATGGCCATCAAGGACAAGCTCGGCGACCGCCTGTTCCAGGCCGTCGCCCGCGGCGCCATTCCCGACCTCAACGAACAGGTGGACGAATACTGGCGGATGCGTCTGCGCCGCACCATGATGGCCTGGCGCACGCAGCGCCTGCCCTACATCGTCACCCATGACATGTGGGACAACAATGACGAAGTGCTGAAAAAGTTGAGAGCCTGCAACCTGCTGAACTACGCCTCCGATCCCGTCAAAATCGTCTATCACGCCGACTTCATCACGCCGACCAACGCGCTTTTCGGCATGGACTACGACCAGTTCGTGCGGGGCTGCCACATGGGCCTGTTCCCCAGCTATTACGAGCCCTGGGGTTACACGCCCCTCGAATGCGTCGCCCGCGGCATTCCGGCGGTGACGTCGGACCTGGCCGGCTTCGGCAACTATGTGCTCAACGAATTCCCCGACTGCGACAAGAGCGGCCTGTACGTCATCGGCCGCAAGGACCGGCCCGACGACCTGGCCGCCGGCGAACTGGCGCAAAAGATGTTCGAATTCACCCGCCTGACACTCCGCGACCGCATCTCCATGCGCTACCGCGCGCAGGGCATTGCCGAACACTTCGACTGGCGCCAACTCGCCCGCCACTACACCGAAACCCACCAGCTCGCCATGCAACGGGGGGAAAGGGAAAGGTGAGGGGGGAATGGGGAAGGTGTTCGGTTTTAGGTGTTGGGTGTCAGGTGTTGGTGTTCAGTGTTCGGGGTTCAGGGTTCAGGGGGCATCTCAACCTTAATCGCCAACCTTCATCTCGCTCCTTAATCATCATCACCTCTAGTGACTGCTGAGCGACACCCCACCCCCCAACGTATTGCGGTCGCGCATTTAAGGCAACCCCTACATCTTGTGGCACCGCCAGTCAAATGGGGGCATGGTTCAAGGTTCAGTGGTTCACAGTTCCATGGTTGTCGAACATGAGTGTCCGGTGGCGTGAGCCACCCGCCGTGGGCGGGCCACTCACTGTGGGACGGGCCAACGCCCCTCACGGGATTTCGGGGCAAAAAACCAAACCGTGACGTGTCAGTCCGTCGGCAGCCGGACGACGGCGGAACCTCTCAACCGTGAACCGTTGAACCATGCCGGAAAATATTGCCTAATGGCATCAAATCTGCTAACAAAAAAGGGAGTTTTTGTTTGATTGCTTTGCCCGTCTTTTTTAGGGAATCCGGCATAATGCACGGGGACGGAGTCTGCCGCAGTGGAAATTGTAGTCGCAAAAAGGCGCAAGAAGCGCAAAAAAAGTGAATAACACAGGGAGTACGTACGACAGAATCATTGACAACAAAATCATTTATTGAGCGTTTTCGAC
>JACQHI010000415.1 GCA_016199105.1 Lentisphaerota bacterium
CCGGTAGCTGGTACATCCGAACGGTGTCCGGCACGATCCTTGCCTGGAATCAGCCGTGGGGCTGGGCCGGCGCCATCCCCGTGCCGGGCGACTACGACGGCGACGGCCGCTCGGACCTGGCCGTCTTCGACGACAGCTCCGGCGCCTGGTATATGCAGACAGTTTCCGGTTCCCTGATTGCCTGGAATCAGCCGTGGGGGTGGGCCGGTGCCGTTCCCGTGCCGGGCGATTACAATGGCGACGGCATTTCCGATCTGGCCGTCTGGGATCCGGCAACCGGCATCTGGTACATCCGAACGGTGTCCGGCACGATCCTCGCCTGGAACCAGCCGTGGGGATGGCACGGCGCATGGCCCGTGGGCGATGGCCGGCCGGGTTGGGGCAATACCATCTACCTATCTCCAAGCGGCAGCGACGCGAACACCGGCGATTCGCCACAGACTGCGCTGCGAAGTATTCAGACCGCGTTGGGACGCGCAAATCCGGGCGACATCGTGGCGATGCTCCCCGGTGATTATTTCGAAGAAGTGCGGCTGGAGGGAATCGGCGGCTCCGCGGGCAGTCCGGTTTATCTGCGGGCCGTCGGCGGCAGCGCGCGCCTCACGGGGAACAGCGCGTTGAGCGGCGGACTCCTGATGGAAGGGTGCCGCTACATCAGCATCGAGGGAATCGAGGTTGCCGATTTCGTCGATTTCGGAATCCAGCTCGTGGCCTGCGACGCTATTACGGTGCGCAGTTGCGACTTGCACCACAACGGCCTCCTGACCACCCAGGCATCCGAGGGCGGTTATGGCCTTTATGTCAACGGTTCCGGCCATGCGATACTGAACAACACGGTGAGGACCAACGGCGCAAATCCCGATGTGGGGGACGGTATTATCGGCTGGGGAACGACCAACACCGTGGTGCGCGGCAACACGTGCAACTACAACATGGGCAATGGAATCCTGGTGGAGGATTCGGTGGGTGTCTTGGTCGAGTGGAATACGGTCAGTTATAATGAGGGTCTCTCAACCGATGGAACCTGGTGGAACGCGGGGCTTTGGCTCGACGGCGGCCATCATGTGACGGTGCGCAACAACGCGTTCACGCACAACTTGGGCCCCGGAATCGAAATCAGCGACGAGGAAGGGCAGGCGCCCTATGCCTACGAGGTGAGCGGCAACGATATCAGTTTCAACGACTGGGGCGTTTATCTCTGGGGCTTCCGATACCGCGCCGCCGAGCCGATTGTTATCCGCAATAACACGGTGACGAACAACTCCCGCGCCCCTCTGTGGATCGATCTGGCCGTCACGCCGGAAGAACTCAATATCCTCATCGAGTGAGTTCTGCTGAAAAACCCGCCCGGTGGGGCCACCGGGCCTAGTGCGCCGATTCTCTGTAGGCCGCGTGACCTCACGCGGCGTTAATTCAGGGTAATCTAAAATAGTCCTTTCCAAACGGACGCTATCAGCGTAGAGTGTCCGTTTTGGAGTGACACTCTATGCGAGACCTGATCCGACAGAAGATCGTAGATTCACTGGCGGCGCCGGTACCGGCGTTCACGCGTCGGGACATCCGCTTGCCCGCCGTGCCCGGCAAAGCGGTGGCCGTCATCGGCATGCGGCGGACCGGCAAAACCACTTTTCTGTGGCAGGTGCTGGCGGACCGGCTGGCGCAAGGCACAAACAGGGAAGGGTTGCTCCACTTCAGTTTCGAGGATGAGAGATTGGCGGATATGACCGCCGCCGACCTGCATCTTGTCGTGGAAGAATACTACCGCCTGCACCCGGAATGGCGGGATCGGCGTCGGGCCTCTTTTTTCCTGGACGAGATACAGGAAGTGGCCGGCTGGGAAGTCTTTGCGCGGCGGCTGTTGGACACGGAGCGCGTCGAGTTGTTCCTTTCCGGCTCTTCGGCGCGGTTGCTCAGTCGGGAGGTGGCCACCCACATGCGCGGCCGGGCTATGGAAGCCCTCGTGCACCCCTTCAGCTTCCGCGAGTACCTCCGGCACCACCAGCGTGAACCGAAACAGGAGACGAACCGCCTGCCCAAGGCCGCGCGTTCCGCCTTGGACAAAGATCTCGGGAATTACCTGACGGATGGGGGTTTTCCGGAATCCCAGGGCGTTCCGGCCCGTGACCGCTTCGATCTGCTGCGCGGCTACGTGGACACGGCGCTCTTCCGCGATGTGGTGGAACGCCATGCCGTGTCGCACCCGGTGGCTTTGCGCTGGCTGGTGCGCCAATTGCTCGGTAATGCCGCCGGCATGTTCAGCATCGGCAAATTCTACGGCGACCTCCGATCCCAGGGCGTCGCCGTTGCCAAGGACACGCTGCATGCGTACCTGGCCCATTTGGAGGATGCCTTCCTGGTCCGCACGGTTCCCATCGCGTCCGAATCGGTGCGCCGCCGGATGGTGAATCCGCGCAAGGTTTACCCGATCGACCCCGCGTTGATCTCCGTGTTCGACCGCTCGGGCAAGACCAACCTGGGTCACGCGCTCGAGACCTGCGTTCTGCTGGAACTCGAACGGCGCGGAGCGGAGATTGCCTATGTCCGGACCGCGGAAAACACCGAGGTGGATTTTCTGGCCCGCTACCCGGAGGGGCGGCAGGAATTGATCCAGGTCTGCGCGGACCTGGACGCGCCGGAGACACAAGACCGTGAAACGCGGGCGCTGTTGGACGCGGCGCGCGAACACCCCGGCGCCTCGCTTCACCTCGTCACGCGCTTTTCCGAGGCGGCGTCGAACCTGCCGAAAGCCATCCGTCTGCATGGGGCGGTCTCCTGGCTGTTGGGGGAGTGATCGGCGTATTGACAGGCCGTACCCCAGGGTGTTGAATGGGCCCGGCGGGAAAGGAGTGCGTTCCAAGGAAAATTCATGAAACCGATCAACGAGAGTTCGCAAACGATGCGGATCAGCATTCTGCCGGAGGACCAGGCCCCGGCGACGGCGGAGAAAACGCCCGCGCCGACGACCCGGAAGACCCCCCGCCCGGTGGTGGTGTCCCGCCATGCCACGGACAATTCCCAGTTCAACGAGCTGTTCCAGAGCGTCTATGACGCGGCCCTTCTCTGCGATTTGGAGGGGAAGATCGTGGACGTCAACGTGCGGGCCAGCGACTTTTTCCTGTATGACAAGGCGGATTTCTGCCGGCTCGGCATCAAAGACATCGTCTCCGGGTTCGACGATTCCCTGCTGCAAACCATCGGCGAGAACCTGAAGGTGGACCGTTTCACGCTGATCGAGGCCTATTGCCGGCGCTCGAACGGCTCCTTCTTCCCCACGGAAATCGCCGTCAACAAGCTCAGTCTTTCCCAGAACGGGCTGCTGTGCTTTTTCATCCGCGACATCACCGTGCGCAAGCAGACCGAACAGGAAATCACCGAAAAGAACAAGCAGCTCCAGCTCTATGCCACCAAAATGGAATCGCTGGCCGAGGAACGGGCAAAGCAACTGGTCCACGCCGACCGCCTGGTCCGCCTCGGCGTGATGTCCGCCGGGATCGCCCACGAGGTGAACAATCCGACCGTGTTCATCTCGTCCAACGCCGAGATGATGTCCAAGTTTTGGGCCGAGCTCGAGCCGGCGCTGCGCCAGTGTCCGGAGACCGACGAGAAGCGGCGCCAAAAGCATGCGTTCATTCTGGAGGAATTCCCCAAGGTCCTCTCCGGCATCCGGATGGGGGTGGACCGCATCCAGCATATCGTCAAGGGCCTGAAGAGTTTCTCCTACCAGGGCCAGGGCGCGGTGGAAAAGGCTCCCTGCGATCCAAATCTCTGCGTGACCCAGGCGCTGGAGATGTTCCGCAACGCGCTGAAAAAATTCATCACGGTGGAGACCCGCCTGGGGGAAAACCTGCCGAAAATCCTGGGCGACAGCCAGCAGCTCGTGCAGGTTCTGGTGAATCTCTTCGCCAACGCGGCCGACGCCATGGAAGCCCAGGGGGAGGGCGTGCTGACCATCCGCACCCTGGTGAACGAGGAGCGGGTCCGGATCGAGGTGGACGACACCGGGCCCGGCATTCCGACGGACAAACTGGTCAACATCTGGGAGCCGTTCTTCACGACCAAGGCCAAGGGCAAGGGCACCGGCCTCGGGCTGTCGATCAGCCACAGCATTATCACGGCCCACAACGGGACGCTGGAGGCCGAAAACAAGCCGGAAGGCGGCGCCCGCTTCGTCATCGAACTTCCCGCCTGCATTCCGGTGTCCTGACCGTGAACCACAAAGAACGGCAATTGGCGGCGATTCGACACGAGATACCGGATCGGATTCCCGTCGATGCCCAGTCCATCGAAAATCTGGACGCCATCGGCAAACGGCTGGGCATTCCCGGGACGGAGGTCATGGAGGCCCTGGGTATGGACGGTGTGTGTGTCGGTATCCGCTATGCGGGCATTGTCGGGTTGGATGAAAGCGGACAGCCGCTGACGGAATGGGGCACGCCCCGATATCAGGACTGGGGATCTTCCCACGTCTATCCGCTGGGGAATGCGGACAGCATTTCCGAGGTCGAACGGTATGCCTGGCCGGACCCCGCCCGTTACGATTGCACAGCCGCGCGCGACGACGCGGCCCGGTTTTCCGGGGACTATGCCGTCCGGGGGCCCCGTTTTTCGGCCATCACGGATCCCGTCTGCCTCCTCCTGGGACAGGAGGAGGCCTTGGTGAAGATGGTGTGGAATCCCGTGGTTTTCGAGGCGGTTGTCGAGAACATCTTCCGGATCACGCTGGAGGCGACCCGCCAGTATGTGAAGCGCTTTGGAGATCATCTCGACAGCTTCTGCGTGTGGGAGGATTTCGCGACACAACGCGGCATGCTGTTTTCCCCGGAACACTGGCGCCGTTTCTTCAAACCCCGCTACGCCAGGTTATTCGAGGTGGTCAAGAGCGCCGGGAAAACCGTTTGGTTCCATTCCTGCGGGGACATCACGGCCGTCCTGCCGGACCTGCTGGATATCGGCATGGACGTATGGGAGACGGTCCAACTGCACACGCTTCCGATTTCACCCGACACGCTCAAAAAAGAATACGGCAGGGACCTCACGTTCTTCGGCGGCGTCAACACGCAACGCCTGCCGTTCATGACCCCGGCCGAAGTCGCGGAAGAGGTCAAGCGCTGCATCCGTTCCCTGGGGAAGGGCGGCGGCTTCATTTGCGGTCCCGATCATCATATCAAGCCCGACGTCCCGGCGGAGAACACGCTGGCGCTTTTCCGGACGGCGCGCGAATTCAAGGCGCAGGGATATACGGGTTGATCGGACCTGAATTTTGCACGCATCGCGTGCATAATTCAGGTCCGAGTTTGGCGAACAGACGGGCAGGCGACGCGGCCGCTCGCGAGCCTTGATCGTCTCGTTGACGTTGGCCGAAGAAAGGCTGAAATTGGGCAGCAGCAATTATATGCATCGAATACTACAATCATGGCTCACTGGTTTTGAGGTTTGGTTCCTGAGCAAATGGGCGAACACATCATATAAAGGCATTTGCCTCTGCGACATGAACAGCAAAAAGGCGGACGATTCTGAATTTATTGCCCGTACGAAACAAGCAATGGACATGATCGAGCAAAAAGATCCACGCCGGTTTCGCAGAATCCAGAAAGAATTGCGGTATATTGCGAATAAAGAGCTCAACATGACTGGACAATATCAACATTCGATTAAATGTTGCTTTATAGATTACGGTCAATATCCCTTTAAAACCCATCCCGAATGGTACCTCTGTCTCTATGCGGGCCTGTTGGTCCACGAGGCAACACACGGCATGCTTTATTCAAAAGGAATTCGATATACACCAGAGAATCGAGAACAGATCGAACGTATTTGCCATCGAGAACAATTTCGTTGCTCGGTTCGAATTAAGCCGGAGTGGCGCGAAAACCTCATGGAGACGTTTGATCCAACCGAATGGCATTTTTCATGGTACGCTTCCCGATGGGCTCAACTCTGGGCGTTGATAAGAAGAAGCCAGAATTCAAAGAGGTTGGCCAAACAGTAAAATCAGGCTATTACCGCGAAACACAGTTCATCCTGGTTTTGCCGTTCGGGTGGGCAGAAAAAGAATCGCCGACCTTGGCAAGAATCTGCGGCGTGACGGCGGCGCTGAAATGAGATAGGATGCTCCCATGCCGATCAATGCAGACAAACCGCACTTGTGGAAGGC
>JACQHI010000416.1 GCA_016199105.1 Lentisphaerota bacterium
CACCTTGGCCAGGGGCGGATACATCATCAGGATCAGACCGACGGCGATGGGGATGCTGGTCTGAGTGCCTTCCGGCCGGAGCGAGCCGATCCATTGCCCGAACACCGGGACGACATAACCCAGCAGAACGCCCGCCCCCATCGCCAGAAAAATCCAGAGGGTAAGGAACCGGTCCAAGAACGACAATTGCTTCGCGATTTTTTCCGTCATGACTGCGTTTCCTTCGATTTTTTCTTTGCCTCGACCGCTTTTCGCACCCGCTCCATCAGGGACTCGAGCTTCTGCTTATGCCCCCGTTCATCCTCGCTTTTGGGCTCCGTTTCCGGGTGGGTGACGCGCCAGGTGAGTTTGCCGCTCAGGGGCGGCTCCGGAAACGCGCCGGGGTCGCTCAGATTGTAGCTCCGAAAGGGTGTCGGCTGTTCCTGATAGCACGCGCGGACGGCCTGCCGCAGCACATCCGGCGCCCCCTCGTTGATGAGGTCCACCACCTTCACCTGGGCCCTGTAGCGCTCGACAAATTCCGGCGGGATGTTGAAGAGATAGGGCGTGAGCGCCTTGGCGCCGATGATACGCTTGTTCCGGTCGAGGCCGTTCTTTTCGAGGGCGAGCAGGGCGTCGCCCACCAGATGCCCCGGCGTCTCGGGACCGCACACCACGAGATAGCGGATATTGGGATTGGAGACCAGGTTGCAGACGATCTTCTCGATGCCGATGCTCTCGGTTTGGAGCGTGCCCGACAGGGCCGCACCGCTTTCCACGCCGACGCGGACGAGGTTCTCAATGTCGGGCGGGATGTGCTCCCGATCCCATTTGAGAATCACGCACACGGCGACCGGCGAGTAGGCGTTGCCCCGAAGATAGCACCCCTCTTCGGGCGGATATCCTTCCGCGGGTTCTTTCTTGACGATGTCAACCATTGAGCGCCTCCGGCAGTTTCTCGATAAAGGCCCTGATCTCATCCCTCACACGCCGGTAGATCCCCAGCGCCTCCTCTTCCGTGTTCGCCTGCTGGGCCAGCCGGGGCGGATCATCGAACCCTACATGCACCACCCGTGTTTTACCCGGAAAGAGCGGGCAGGATTCATGCGCGTTGTCGCAGACGGTGATCACATGGTCGAAGGCGACGTTTTTGAGTTCTTCCACGAGCTTCGAGCGGTGCCGGGAAATATCCACGCCCGCCTCCGCCATCACCAGCACCGCGTTGGGATTCAGCCCATGCGTTTCGATCCCTGCCGAGTACGGCTCGATCGTGTCCGCCTTCAGATGCCGCGCCCAGCCTTCCGCCATCTGACTCCGGCAGGAGTTGCCCGTGCAGAGGAACAGGATTTTCAACCGGCGCTTCATTTGCACAGAATTCTCCGGCAAAGCGTCTCCATGTCTTCCGAGCAAATTCGCTTCAAGCGCTTCCGGTCCTCGACAATCCGGGAGGAGTTCCGCACGTCCCGAAAAAGCAGGTCGAGCGCCCGGCGCATGGAAGGCGTCCGGAACGCCGTGGCCAGCCGGTAATAGATCCAGCGTCCCTCCTTCCGGCTGTCCACCAGCCGCGCGGAGCGCAGGATGGACAGATGTTTCGAGACCGTGGACGGCGCCAGGTCCAGCAGGGCGATGAGGCGGCAGACACACAGTTCGCCGCCCCGCAGCGCGACCAGCGCGCGCAACCGGTTCTCATCCGCCAACGCCTTCAAACACTCCAGAACATCCCGCATACCCACCTCCGTTAATTCGTTAAATGACGAACTGTAACATCGTCAACACAACGGCGTCAACCGCTTTTGAAAAACAATTCTTTCCGCTTGACTTTATTTAGCCATGCCCTACTCTACTCGCCGACACGTTCAGCCACTTCAGGCCAAACCTGTATCGCCGCGATCGTCGCGGCCGCTTCTCCTCCATGCGTCCGGCGGGCAGAGATGTTATATCCCGGACGGAGACCACCATGACCGCACTGCATCATTCCACGGCACAGGCCCTGCCTGCGCCGCAACATCCCGCGCCCCACCCGTATCACCCGTCAGTGCATCGCGAAACCGCGGCCGCACCGCGGCCGACCGCGCCCTTGCATCAAAGCCACCACGAAGCGCCGCCCGCCATCCATCCGGGTTTTGCTTCGCTGCTGCCGCAGATTCAACGCGCGGTGACCGAGGAAGGTTACCTCACGCCCACGCCCATCCAGCTCCAATCCATCCCGCACCTGCTCGCCGGTCGCGACCTGCTCGGCTGCGCGCAGACGGGCACCGGCAAGACCGCCGCCTTCACACTGCCGATTCTGCAACACCTGACCCGGACCAACCATCCCCCCGTTCACGGCTGCCCGCGCGTGCTGGTCCTCGCGCCCACGCGGGAACTCGCGGCGCAAATCGGCGACAGCATCCGCGTCTATGGCCGGCACCTGCACGTATCCCACACGGTGATCTTCGGCGGCGTCGGCCAGCGTCCCCAGGAAGTGGCGCTGGCGCGCGGCGTGGATATCGTGGTCGCCACGCCCGGCCGGCTGCTCGACCTGATGCAGCAGGGTTTCGTCAAACTGGACCGCGTCGAGATTTTCGTGCTCGATGAAGCGGACCGCATGCTGGACATGGGTTTCATCCGCGACATCCGCAGGGTCATCGCCGAGCTGCCGCGGAAACGGCAGTCGCTTTTCTTCTCCGCGACGCTGCAAGCGGAGGTGGTCGCTCTCGCCCGGACGCTGGTGCGCGATCCGGTGCATGTGACCATCACACCCGAACAGCCGACGATCGAGAAGATCGCGCAAAAG
Organism: Lentisphaerota bacterium; assembly: GCA_016199105.1. Classification (GTDB taxonomy): domain Bacteria; phylum Verrucomicrobiota; class Kiritimatiellia; order JAAZAB01; family JAAZAB01; genus JACQHI01. The sequence continues at coordinate 2,756 of JACQHI010000416.1, forward strand.
GTCTTTTTCGTGGACCGCCAGAACAAAGAGGCGCTGCTCGTGCAGCTTCTGAAGGACACCGGCATGGACCGGGTGATCGTTTTTGCGCAGATGAAGCATGCCGCGAACAAAGTCTGCGAGACACTGCAACGGGCGGGTATCCGCGCTTCCGCCATCCACGGCAACAAGAGCCAGAGCGCGCGCACAGCGGCGCTGGCCGGCTTCAAGACCGGCGAGGTTCGCGTGCTGGTGGCCACCGATATCGCCGCGCGCGGCATCGACGTCGACGGCATTACGCACGTCGTCAACTACCAGCTTCCCCTCGAGGCGGAGACCTACATCCACCGCATCGGCCGCACCGCGCGCGCGGGCGCCGATGGCGACGCCCTCTCGTTCTGCAGCGCGGACGAGCGCGATTCCCTGCGCGACATCGAGCGCCTGCTGCGCAAGTCCATTCCGCTGGAGACGCGCCACGCCTTCCACTCCGAAAGCGCGCGCAACGCGACCGGCGCGGCGGCGCGGCCATTGCCACGCGGCGGGGGCGGCGCTCAACGAGGCAGGGGCGGCAGCGGATCCAGACCTCACCCCCACCCGCGGTTCAGCGGGACGCGCCGTTAATAAACAACCATTGTGGAATCCGCGCACATCACGAGTGATTCAAGTCGGACTCGCAGTGGCGAACTCGCGGAGACGGGTGCACGCCACAAGTCTGTCCATCGTCCTTAGTGTGAAGACCTTGCCTCGTGTTGCAAGGAGCATCTTCTTCATGTCCTCGCGCCTGACGCCGAACCCGCGCCCGGCTATACAGGCCACGACTTCGAACCGTGGAACACCACCAGACTCTCGGGAGCGACTCAGTTCACCCAAGTGCTGAATACGAGTGACTTTGTCACGAGCCGTGCCATCGTCCTCTGTCAATTTGGCCTCGATGATGATCTGTGGATTGAACTCGCTGGGGATGATGAAGTCCGGGGTTTGGTCGAATCCATCGATGCGTTCGGCGCGCTTGGTCTTCCGGTAACTTACCCCTGCTTTGCTTAGCACATCCTCCACTGCCGATTCGACGACGTCGCCAACAATCTCACTGACCGAGTCCCTGTGTCCTGCAAACGGCCTGCCAAGGAACCGTTCATACAGGAGCATTGCATAGGGCACGCCCATAGTCGAAAGACGGCGGATGGCGTCCCGGCCACCAGCCGTGTCCGCTTTGTCGAGTCTGTGGATCTGATGTGCCCCCACTTTCGGCGCCCGTTCGTTGAGCAAGGCGCAGGCGCTCTCAACCAAGGCTCGCAACCGCTCGGCAACCCCGCCCTTTAGTACGAGCGGTTTCTCGGGCGCGAGACGTACATTTCGGTCCAGTGTTCGGACAACGCCCTGGTCAATCTTGATACCGGTGCGCTGCGCGGTAACGTAAGCCCACTCTGGCGGTGTGAATCCAAGGATGGATCGGAGGACGACGAGCGATATCGGACGAGCCAAGGTGACAGGAAGGACGTGTTCAAGGTCAATGTGCACAAACCCATCGGTCGCCAGTTTCAACGCCTCGTAGCCACGCTCGAATGTCGCGTAGTCGATGAAGCCCGGACCGCGTGGAAGCACCAGAAAGTTGGACCCGAGACTCTCAAACACGGCATCCACATAGGCATCCGCGTTGGCCAGGATATCCTCGAAAGTGGCTTCAAAAGGCAATGGAATCGTTCTCTGTTGCATAGGTGCTGACCTCCTCATGGACACATGGCTGAAATTTCGGATACTTTGCAAGTTCGTCCCGCAGTTGATCTAGCGTGGCGGAGGCTCCCCCCAGTTCCTTTGCGATCCAACCCGATACGACCGCTAACCGGTCGGCCACCGGCGAGGCGGAATTCCAGGTTGTCCGCAGGTGCCAAACCGCAAGACGGATGATGTGGCCATAACTGACACACCGAATATCGCCAGCCGTGGGGGTTACACCGCCTCGCACCAATTTGGAGAGATCATCTCGGACCATCTGCGCGATGTCTCCCGGAAGGCGGGAAATGAGTCTGCGTGGAACGGTACCCGTGGAGCGACAGACAAACACGGTGTCGATGATGGAAGACGCGGTGCCACTGATATGAATCGATGCGCCCATCTCGCCCGGACACGGGATCGAGGCAGAACACGTCAGACCTGAGTCAAGCACCCCAACGGCCAGAGGGAAATAGGCGGCAATGTCGTTATGATGATATGTGAACGCCAGTGGGCATCCGGGTTTCAACGCGCCAGCCATGCGGCGGAAGACCGCCGAGATACCTTCGGCGAAGTGGGAGATTCCGCGCCCCATGTTGGCATTGCCAGTTAACTCGCCGGCGTTTCTTGTCGAAGGTTGGCTGAAGGCATCGGTTTCCGCCATGTCGCCCACAAGACGGCGCAGCCAGACGTAGCAGAAGTCCATCAGTTCCGCATACTGTACGTTGCCAAAATATGGCGGATCGGTAAAAACAGCATCCAGGCTTGCCGCCGGAATCGCCTGCTGGGAAGCGTCGGCACAGGCGATGCTCACAGTCCTCGAAGGGACCTGTCCTCGCCCGTTGGATTCATCGCCAATCCACTCATGCGCAATGTCAACGCGTTCTTTACCCATCCCGTTGTGCCGGAATTCGAATGGATTGTCACAGTAGGCCTTTGCCTTCGCGAACTTCTCGATGATGTTGAACCAGCCCCCGCTGCCGACGCTCCCGTCTCCGCCGCTTCTAGGTATGCCCAAAAGGTTGGACTCGCACTGGATGAGCCCCACGGGAAACCCGTGGACAGAAAAGATGTCCAGCGACTTAAGCGCCATCGTGTCGTAGCGGCACAGCATGTTTTGATATCGCAACAAGTCGGAGAGATTGGTTGCCAGCGCATTGCGCACGCGCGTGTCTCGAATAGCACGAATCAACTGGCAACTCAATTCCAAACCAAGAAGTTGACGGGTGTTAAACATCTCTCTGTAACGCCGATAACCCCAGCGGTGCAAGCGGTCCGTTTCGTCGCCCGTTGGGATCTCCGCTTCGGGCGCGAACCTGACACGGAGACTGGACCATGCCGTCTCGGCTTCCACTAGCCTGCGCCGGTCGTCGTCGTCGGGAACTTTGAAGATCCTACCCGCATGCGAGGACCGGCAATCCGTGCAGTGGTATTCGATGGCATACAACGTGTGGTGGGGCGCGCCTTTGGATGCAACCGGGAAGCGTACGTCCGTCGCACACGACGGGCACGTGCAGCAACCGCGCCGGGCGGGACCATCAGCCCGCAACGGTTTGCCGCAATGTGCGCAGCCGCCTGGGGCCTTCCGATCTGAAGTCTCAGTCAGATGGTCGCAGCGAGGGCAGAAGAAGACATTCTTGGGGTGTCGCCGGTCCTCCGACACCAGGTAGCCGGGGAAGAGACGCACGTTCGCACCGCAACCAGGACAGGTGGCGGTCTTGACCCACAAGAAGTACTTCACAGCGGCGTCGGCCCGACCGCAGTGAAGGCACCTTGTGCGATAAAGATGACCAACCTGCGTTTCAAGATCGGCTCGCAGGCGATCTGCGGCCGCGCGATACTTCCGCAGGTCAAGGTGCTCAATCTCCTGGCGTACAATCCAGTAGGCCATGGGGTTGATATCAAACCCGATCACGTCGCACCCGACTCGGTTTGCCTCCATCAACGGTGTTCCTCCGCCCATGAAAGGATCGGCGACGTGCCGTCCGGGCAGACTGTTACTCTCATAAAAAGTATCGCGCAACGGCTTGTCGACGAACTCAGACAAGACGAGTCCCCGGAAAACCGTTCCGGGTCGCCGGGCAAACCACTTATGGACCGCAATGGGTGGCCTGTAGTTCTGCTGGATCTGCTTCTCCCGCAGTGCAAGGTCGGCTATGAATGGCACATCGAATCGGGTCTCAATCATGTTCGTCTTTCCCGATGATCGTAAGACACGACCAGCCTGCGCCGCTGTTGCGGCAGGCCGGTCGACCCCTCCGCCAGGAACCGTTCCCGCGGCCGTTCCGCATTTGGCCTGGATACAATACCGTGAAACCGGATTTCATGGTGGACACTCATTCTCCTACGGAGAGGCTCATTGACGCTTCGCGCTTGAATTGCGGCATGTTGAGACGTGCATCTGAAGTCCTTGAGCATTAAAGCGGCCCCGCCAGATAGATGTCTTCCGGTTCTGGCTTCTCATCAGGAACAAGATGCCTGATCCTGATCAAAGCGAAGTAGTCCGACAGCCTCAGGACTCTGCTCACATCCGATGCACGGTTGGTCCTCCACTTGGTGATGTCCGTCCGCAGATTCGCACCAGCACTTCCTTCACCGGGTGCCATCTCATAATGGATTGTGACTTCGACTGCCGCCTTCCCGTCATGCTCGCCAACCGCGAAGGCTGCGATATGAGAGCCCTCGACGTACCCTTGCTTTACGTGCATCCGCATGTCCTTTAAGCTTCTTCCACTGTACGACAGTGGATCTCGAGCAGGTTCACGCCCCCAGCCCTGAAGTTCATCACACAACGCCAAGAGGTTAGCGCATGGCAACAACTCGAACGGCAACTCAACGTTGGTAGCCAACGCCAGGTCTTTCGCCCACTTCGGCAAGTTGTGTAATGCCATGGCCGCGGCAGCATGCATCACCTCGGCGGTTCGCTGGCTTTCCGGTATTGCATCGAGCAGCGCCCCCGCTGCAACTACACCATGATCCTCAAACTGCTCACGCCCCCCAACGTGCGTGCCCCACGCGGCCTCCACGGAAGTCACAGCGCCAGCTAATCGTTCGCCTGGCACACCGAAAGCCGCCGAAGACAGATATCG
>JACQHI010000401.1 GCA_016199105.1 Lentisphaerota bacterium
GCAGGCGCTACGAGCCTGCTGTTCTTCCCCAACTAACGCGAATTACCGCCACGCGTTGGCGATGAGGTGCCGATGAGGTGTTGACAGGCCTTTGCCTCCTGCTAGGCTTGGCCACGGTAATCACTGGGAAGGAGGAATCGAGTGGAACGAAGAAAAGATCCAAGAGTCGAAACCTGCGACCGCGTCTGCATTACCGTACTCCCGGAAAAACCCGGCAACCCTGTCACGGATACGTTCTATTGCGGAACGGACGACTTGTCGGAAAGCGGATTGCGATTCAGCGGTAAAGCGGCCTTCAAAAAAGGCCAGACGCTGAAAATGCTGATCGTTCATTGTGCTTCATCCTATTGGGGATTCGAGATGAAAGGCCGTGTGGTTTGGGTAAGGAAAAAACGGCCGGGGTCAACCTCCACCTTCGGCATCGAGTTCGCGGAGATCGGCGCGGCAACGCGCATCGCGTGGCATGAGGCGCTGGAACGCACCCGGGGGAGAAGCTAAGCGTAAAGGAGCCCATTATGGACAAACAGAGACATCTTGAGCGGCGGGAGACGCTGGCCTATTGGCCTGCCGAGGACACTGTGAAAGGAGAACACGTGGGATTGGTGACCAATCTCACGGAGGAAGGGATTCAAATCCACAGCAAGCACGCCTTTCCCAAGGGACAGAGGTTAAGCATACGCATCGCGGTGGATGCCACGCTGATCGGAACGGATCACATTTCGGTTGTCGTCGAGAATGTCTGGTGCAGCGCCAGCGGAGTTCCCGGCCTCAATCACGCGGGGTTCAGGATCGTGGATATATCGGACACGGCCAGGAAGGGGATCAGAGACCTGTTGTGGGCTTTCAGCTATCCGATTCCCCCCCCCGTAAAATGAGAAGGCGGCGAGCGCATGGCGTGGCGAATCCACAATCAAGTCGCGAGGGGCGTCATTGACAGCCGCCATCCCGGCCGCGTGGTCGGCAGTCTCTGGCTGGCGGGGCGGGAAGAACCGATCCGGCTGGACCTGGAAGGCGATCCCCTCCGCGACCTGGCCGGATGTCTGTTGACGTTCGAGAATCCTCACCCCGAAGCCGGCGAACTCGACACGTTCGCCGCCCTGCAAAGCGGCAAGGTCGGCGACATGACGGCCTCCAGGAAAGCGCGTGTGCCGGACGTCACGGTCGAGGAGATGGCGCGGCTGTGCCGCGAAGGTCAGCCTTTCCCCTGGCATCTTGCCAACATCCTGTACCTGGAATGGTTCAGCGAGTCCAACGGGCGCGTGGTCATCGAGGCGGCGGACTGGCGCGTGACCGTCTCGCTGCCCGAGTGGCGCATGACGCCGGACCAGGAGCGGGAGCAGGCCGACCGGAATCGGGCGGCGATGGGCGGATTTCTGGAAGCGGCGACCGGTCCGGTGGATGACGCGGACGACTGCGATCCGGAGGCGGACAAGCCGATGGACGAATTCCAATGGGAGAAATTTATGAAGGAGTCGGATGCGCGCAGCGAGCGCTACCGGCAGGTTTTGGAGAAGTACGAGGGACATCCGGACCAGGAGAAGCTGGTCGCGCGCGAGATGGGCTGGAACTGGCTCGACGACGCCCTGGACGCCAAGGAGCGCGGCGGGGTGTTCCCCCCCGACGATGAGGCGGATCCGTTCGCGGACGCGCCGCCCCTGGAGCCGGATCCGGCGACCGAGGGGGTGGACTGGGTGCGCGACCCGCATGGCCATCCCCAGCATCCGCTGACCCTCCGCGCGACCGACACCGCCATGGCGATGTACCACAAGTGCGATGCGCGCGGGCTGCTGGGCGAGGCCGGGGACGCGGACCTGCACGCGATGATTTTCGAGGCCCAGACCGCGGGCGTGAAGCTCGCCGGCGCGCTCAACTCGCTGTGTTATCGCGGTGAGCATTCGGATCCGGGTTTCATCGTCGCGTATCTGAAGCGCGCCTTGACCTATCTCCACGCGGCGCTCGCGGCGGTGTCCAGGGTCGAGCCCAAGAATCTGCTGCCCGTTGAGGATCTGGCCGCCTATCGGACGGAATTGCACGCCATCCGCGTGGACATCCTGGCGCTGATGAAACGCTCCCGCGGGCGGCTGAATTACTAAGAATCTCATAATAGAATGGACTAGAAATATGGTAGGGCGCGCTCGCCGAGCGCGCCGCGGCGGTTTCAGCGAAACCGCCCTACCAAACGGTGTCCATTCTATTA
>JACQHI010000397.1 GCA_016199105.1 Lentisphaerota bacterium
ACGGCCTGCCCATCGGCGGCGTGCTGGCCACCCGGGGCGTCGTCATTCCCTACGCGGTCGGAATGGATATCGCGTGCCGGATGAAGCTGTCCGTTCTCGATCTGCCGGTGTCGGCCATACGCTCCCAGGAGGAACGGCTGAGAAGGGCCGTGCAAAAGGGCACCTGTTTCGGCGTGGGCGGCGGATTTTCGCCGCGAAAGAATCATGCCGTCATGGATGAGGACTGGTCCTTCTGTCCGCTCGCCCGGCAGGCCAAGGACAAGGCCTCGTATCAGCTCGGGTCCAGCGGAAGCGGCAACCACTTCGCGGAATTCGGTGCGCTGACGCTCCCGCGGGACGAGCTGGGCTTGAAGGCCGGCGTCTATTGCGCGCTGCTCAGCCACAGCGGGAGCCGGGGAACCGGCGGCATGGCGGCGACGCACTACAGCAAACTCGCGATGCGGCTGCATCCGGAATTGCCGCGGGAACTGGCTCAACTCGCCTGGCTGGACCTGGACTCCGAGGCGGGCATCGAATATTGGCGGTTCATGGAACTCATGGGCCGCTATGCGGCGGCCAACCATCAGCTCATCCATCGCGACGTGGCGAAGGCGCTGGGGGTGGACGTGATTCTGGAGATCGAGAACCATCACAACTTCGCCTGGAAGGAGACGCACTTCGGCAAGGACGTCATCGTCCATCGCAAGGGCGCGACGCCCGCCGGCCCAGGGGTTCTGGGCATCATTCCGGGCTCCATGGCCACCCCGGGCTACGTGTGCAGGGGCAGGGGCAATCCGGAGTCCATGAACTCGGCGGCGCACGGCGCGGGGCGGCGCATGAGCCGGACCGCCGTGAAGAGGACCTACACGTGGGCTGACGGCCGGAAATTCCTGGCCGACCATGACGTGGTGCTGATCTCCGCCGGGCTCGACGAGGTGCCGATGGGGTACAAGGATATCGAAGCCGTCATGGCCGCCCAGAGCGACCTGGTCGAGATCGTGGCCCGCTTCGATCCGAAACTCGTCAAAATGGCCCCGGAAGGCGAACGGGCGGAGGATTGAGGGTAAATGCTTTTAACGATCACAACAACGTATAAACCGGCGACGGACCTGGGGTATCTCCTGCACAAGAACCCGGCCAAGTGCCAGGAATTCGAGATGACCTTTGGGAAGGCCTACGTCTTCTTCCCCGAGGCAACCCAGGAGCGATGCACGGCCGCGCTTCTCCTCGACGTTGACCCCGTCGGACTGGTTCGCGGAAGAAGGGGCTCCATCATGTCCGGTCTCCTGGATCAATATGTCAACGACCGGCCGTACGCCGCCTCATCGTTATTGAGCGTGGCGATGACACAGGTTTTCGGCTCCGCACTCAGGGGACAATCCAACGACCGGCCCGAGCTTGCCGGGACCGCGATTCCATTGACCGCGAAGATTCCGGCTCTTCCTTGCCGGCATGGCGGCGACGTCTTTCTCCGCCATCTTTTTGAACCGCTCGGGTACAAGGTCGAAGCCTCCCGACTTCCGTTGGACGAGACGTTTCCCGACTGGGGCGAAGGCCCTTACTTTGCGGTGGAAATCGAAAAGACCACGACACTGAAGGACTTGCTGACGCACCTCTACGTGCTGATTCCCGTGCTCGACGACAACAAGCACTACTACGTTGGCGACGACGAGGTGGAAAAGCTGCTCCGGAAAGGCGAAGGCTGGCTGGCGTCGCATCCGGAGAAGGAAGCCATCGCCCGGCGCTACTTGAAATATCAACCCAGCCTGGCCCGGGAGGCGTTGGCGCGTCTGGTGGAAGAAGAAGATCCCGTCCTGGCCAAGGAAGAGGAAGCCGGTCTGACCGCCGAGGAACCCCTGGAGAAGGACATCAGCCTCAACGAGGCGCGGCTCGGCGCCGTCATGGCGGCGCTCAAGGGAACGGGCGCGAAGCGTATTCTCGATCTCGGCTGCGGCGAAGGCAAGTTGCTCCGGGAACTCCTGAAAGAAAAACAATTTGAGCAAATCACGGGCATGGACGTGTCCGTCCGGTCCCTGGAAACAGCCCACGAGCGACTGCGCCTCGACAGGCTCCCGGCGCGGATGAAAGACCGGCTCAAGCTCATGCACGGTTCGCTCCTGTACCGTGACCGACGGCTGGAGGGCTTTGACGCCGCCGCGGTGGTTGAAGTGATCGAGCACCTTGACCCGCCGCGTTTGGCGGCGGCCGAACGGGCGATCTTCGAATGCGCCAAGCCCCGGACGGTTGTGCTCACCACGCCCAACGTCGAGTACAACGTCATGTGGAAGCTCGCCGAGTCCAGCCAAAAGTTCCGGCATGGCGATCATCGCTTTGAATGGACCCGCCAGGAGTTTCAAGCCTGGGCCAACGGAATAGCCAATCGGTTTGGCTACAAGGTCACATTTCTGCCGGTGGGGCCCGAGGACGCCACGGTCGGTTCGCCGACCCAGATGGGGGTATTTCGCCGTGACTAAGAAGATCCCTCCCGATCCCAATATAATTTTGCCTGTTGGCACGCAGATTATTACCCGCGTTGAGATCAAAGGCAGCGATGGCAAACCCGTGAGACCCAAGGGGATTGTTGGCAGAATAATCAAGGCGCCGGTGGACCATCTTCACAGTTATGTCGTTCAATTGCCGGATGGCACCGAAGCGCCCATGAGACGGCACGAATTGACTACACGTAAACAGGAGCACGAGGAGGCCCTCGTTGAAGCATCCCATGTTCTGGCGGGTTACGATTTATACCAGCACGTCATTTACCGCTGTATTGTGGGATCGCGCGCCTACGGACTGAATGACGGCGACTCGGATACGGATCGGCGCGGCGTTTATCTCCCGCCCGCCGAACTGCAGTGGTCGGTCTTCGGGGTGCCGGAACAACTTGAGAATCAAGAGACCGAGGAGTGTTACTGGGAACTGCAGAAATTCATCACCCTTGCGCTCAAGGCAAATCCAAACATATTGGAGTGCCTCTACACACCGCTTGTGGAGCATGCAACACCCTTGGCCAAGGAGCTTCTTCGGATTCGCTCGATTTTTCTCTCGAAAATGATCTTTAGAACGTTCAATGGGTATGCCGTTTCTCAATTCAAAAAAATCGAACAGGATATTCGGAACCAGCATGAGGTCAAATGGAAGCATGCCATGCACCTCGTCCGGCTCCTGATCTGCGGAATCAGAACTCTCGAAGAAATGGCCATGCCGGTTGAGGTTGGGGCCTATCGCGGACCGTTGCTCGGCATTCGCCGGGGAGAGATGCCGTGGAAGGAAGTGAATGCCTGGCGCCAGAAGCTCCACAACGACTTTGACGAGGCGTATCGCAAGACGAAACTGCCGGAGAGGCCGGATTACGAGAAAGCCAACGCCTTTTTGATCAAAGCCCGGAAAAGCATGGTATAGGACGGCAATGCAGACGGATTTCACAGAACTGATGCGCGCAATCGAGCATCCTTTTCCTCTCCTTTAATGGACATCAAGATTCCAAAATTATCGCTTGTGGTTCTGATCGGACCTTCCGGCTCGGGGAAGTCCACGTTTGCCCGGAAGCACTTCCTGCCGACGGAAGTGCTTTCGTCGGATTTCTGCCGCGGCCTCGTCTCCGATGATGAAAACGACCAGAAGGCGACGAAAGATGCTTTCGCCGTGCTTCACTTCATCGCCGGGAAACGGCTGGCGGCCGGGCGACTCACGGTTGTTGACGCCACGAATGTGCAGATGGAGGCGAGAAAACCGCTGGTCGAACTCGCCCGGGAGTATCATTGCCTGCCCACGGCCATTGTCTTCAATCTGCCCGAGAAAGTCTGCCAGGCGCGCAATGAAGAGCGAACGGACCGCGATTTTGGACCGCATGTGATCCGCCAGCAGGGATCGCAACTGCGCCGGTCTCTGCGGAATCTCAAACATGAAGGATTCCGGCACATCTTCGTCCTGGAGTCTGAAGAAGAGGTCAACTCCGCCACGGTTGAGCGGGTTCCGCTCTGGAACGATAAGAAGGGAGAACATGGGCCGTTCGACATCATCGGCGATATTCACGGTTGCTGCGACGAGCTGGAGCAACTGCTCGAAAAGCTGGGATATAAACGGCAGGACAGCCCCTCCGGCGACGGACTGTGGGGCGACAGGATTTACGCGCATCCCGAGGGACGGAAGGCGGTTTTCCTGGGTGACATTGTGGACCGGGGCCCCAAAATCCTCGATAGCCTGAAAATTGTGAGGAATATGGTCAAGGCCGGCTCGGCTCATTTCGTGCCCGGCAACCATGACATGAAACTGATGCGCAAGCTTTCCGGCAGGGATGCCCAGATCACCCACGGCCTGCAACAATCCCTGGCCGAGTTTGAGGCGCTTTCCTCCGATGTGCGCGAACCGTTCATCCGGGAAACGGTGGAGTTTCTTGACAGTCTCGTCAGTCATTATGTTTTTGACGACGGCAACCTTGTCGTTGCCCATGCGGGGATGAAACAGGAGATGCAGGGGCGCGGGTCCGGCAAAGTGAGGGATTTCGCCCTCTATGGCGAAACAACCGGCGAGACGGATGAATTCGGGCTGCCGGTCCGATACGACTGGGCGGCCGAATACCGGGGCCAGGCGATGGTGGTGTACGGTCACACGCCGGTGCCTGACCCCGAATGGCTCAATCGAACCATCAACATCGATACCGGCTGTGTGTTTGGCGGACAGTTGACGGCGCTTCGATATCCGGAGAGGGAGCTTGTCTCCGTTCCAGCCGCCCATACATATTGCGAGCCGGCCAAGCCTTTCATTCTGGAAAACAAGCAGGCCCCGGCCCTCAGTGCGCAGCAACTTCATGACAACCTTCTCGACGCCGAGGACGTGATCGGCAAGCGCATCGTGACGACCCGGCTTCATGCCAACGTGACGGTCAGGGAAGAAAATGCCACAGCGGCCCTGGAGATCATGAGTCGTTACGCCGCCAACCCGAAGTGGTTGATTTACCTGCCCCCGACCATGTCGCCGTGCGAAACCAGCAAGAGAGAGGGTGTCCTGGAGCACCCCGCTGAAGCGTTTGCGCATTTCCGTTCAGTTGGAATTCCCAGGGTAGTCTGCGAACAGAAGCACATGGGGTCACGGGCCGTGGTCATTGTCTGCCGGGACGAGGAGGCCGTCAGCCGGCGGTTCGGAATTCTGAATGATGGAATCGGAATTGTTTATACCCGCACCGGCCGCCGTTTCTTTGAGGACCGGCAGATGGAACAACAACTGGTCGCCCTCATCCGGACGGCGTTGGACCAGACGGGGTTCTGGGATGAATTCAAAACCGACTGGGCCTGTCTTGACTGCGAATTGATGCCGTGGTCCGCGAAAGCCCAGCAATTGCTCCAGACTCAATATGCCGCCGTGGGGTCCGCGGCGCACGGGGCATTCCGAGAGACGATCGCCGTTTTGGAGCAAGCTTCCAGGCGACATGACCTCATGAAGACGTTCCCAGTTTTGGAGAATTCTTCAGCCAGGCCGGCCGATGTTGACAACATCCTGTCACGCTATCGCGACAGGAACGATATGATCGCCCAATACGTCACCGCCTACCGACAATACTGCTGGCCCGTGAAAGCGCTGAACGATCTCAAACTTGCGCCGTTCCATCTGTTGGCAACGGAAGGCAAGGTTCACGCCGATCAGGATCATGTCTGGCATATGGAGATCTTGAAAAAGCTGTGCGCAGCGGACTCCGGGGTTCTCCTGGCCACACCATACCGGGTGGTGGACTTGATTGACCCACAGAGTCAGGACGCAGGAACGGCTTGGTGGGAAGAACTCACAGCCAAAGGCGGAGAGGGCATGGTGGTCAAACCCATCAACTTCGTGATGAGAGGCAAGCGCGGCCTTGTTCAGCCCGCCGTCAAAGTCCGGGGCCGGGAATACCTTCGCATCATTTACGGTCCGGAATACACCGCGCGGGAACATCTCGAGCGTCTGCGTTCCCGGAATCTTGGCGCGAAACGTTCCCTTGCCCTCCGGGAATTCGCATTGGGAATGGAAGCCCTTGACCGTTTTGTCCGCCGCGAACCGCTCCGCCGGGTTCACGAATGCGTCTTCGGGGTGCTGGCTCTCGAGAGCGAGCCGGTCGATCCCAGACTGTAGCGGAATAATGAGAGGGTTTCACGCGTGAACACGCGCTGAAACCCTATCATGGCGCTTAACTTCTCGGCCTCGTTCCAGCATGTTCTCTACCATGCAAGCGCTTTTTCAGGCAGGTCGTAACGGGCGCGCGCCCGTGCCGCCAGAACAGCGATTTCTTATCAGGAGGAGGAAGAAATGAAAACGAGGAGAAACATGATGTTTGCAGTCGTTTTTTCAATGGCCGCATTTGCATTTGGCCAGAATGCGAATATCACAGTTGAGGGATCAGCGCTTGTCAAGGGACAGGTCTACACGCAAACGATCGAGGATAAGACAGTGTCAAAACAACCATCTTGGGATCCACTCAAAGAAAAATGCCCGTTGGATCCAAATAAGGCCGTCCAGCTTGCGGTTGAGAAGTTGACCGCAGGCATTCCAAATGCAAACCACTTGAAACTGGCGTCGATCAGTCTGATAAAAGTACCGAGCCTGCAGAATAAATGGCACTACTTTGTCAACTTTTTTGAGAAACTTGACCCAAGCGACGGCGAATTCGCCAATGTGATCGTCAGTCTGGACGGAACCGTGCCGCCTTTCGTGAAGTAAAAGAAAGAATAGGAAAACACGGATAGTGCTGTTACAGGTGATCGACCGCGCCTGTCGTTCCGTGCTGATCAACCGGAAACCGTATTGCATCGCCGCCCGGCTGGACGATCTGCAACGGACGGACGCCCGGTCATTCCGCGCGGATTTCCTTTACTGGCAATACAAACTGCACGAAGTGGTCCGGGTGTGGCGATGGAGTGTTTTGTCGAATAATGGGGCGCGCCGGTGCAAAACGTCGGTAGGACAACGCCCGCTGACATACGGTAGGCGGCGCGGTCCGTCATTTCACGACAGCGGAGGGTATATTGGGACTCTTTGGGTTCACGGTGACGGACCGTCCCGAAGGAGAAATGACGAGGTCCATGTCTTCCATCGGTATTGCGCCCATGAGTACTGGAGCCTGAGTCAGCCAAGAATGGCCGACTTACTACTCCGCCTGCAATCCGTCAGCCGATGGACGATAGCTGCGGATAGGTCGGAGCCGGAATCAGCCTCGTCCCCGTAATCCTCCTCGTAATCGCAATCGGTCCGGTTCCCTCGCCACTCGCACCGCTCGCGGAGCGGCTGGCGTCTTGCTTGCCAAGCCATAGTCTTGGCGACGATGGATGACCCAAGGTCGGATTTTAAGAATCGAAGACGAGGAGGAGTGCGATTGGCGGCCGACCGCGTCATGCTTTCGTCGCGCAGACGACGGAGTCCATCCATTCTCCGCGGCGGAGAGTCCGGATTTTTACAAAACCCGCGGCCGACAGGTCTTCGCGGAGTTCATCGAACGTGAACGTGCCGCCCAGGGGTGTGGCGACCAGCATGTTGACGGCGAACAGGGCGCCGCCCGCGGGGCGCGTGCGGGAGCGGTCCATGACAATGTCGCGGATCAGGATGCGTCCGCCGGGCGTCAGGGCGGAAAACACCTTCGCGAACAGCGCCCGGTTCTGCGCCCGCGAGTTCTGGTGAACGATCGCGCTGACCCAGGCCAGGTCAACGCCCGCCGGCAGCGGATCGCTGTAAAAGTCGCCCGGGACCAGTTGCACCCGGTCGGCCAGACCGGCTTTCTTCATCAAGCGCCTGGCCATCGGGATGACCTCGGGCCGATCGAAGATGACGGCGCGGGCCTTGGGATTGCGACGAAGGAAGGAGATTGTCCAGGTGCCGGAGGCCCCGCCCAGGTCCAGCAGGCGCTTGAACTTCAGGGGGCCAAGACTGCCGATCAGCGGCGCGGCCATGGGCCCGGAAATTTCGTGCATGGCCCGGATGAACGAGGCCAGATCGCCGTCAGCGCTGCGGATGCTCGGCTCCCGCGCGGCCGGCTTTCCGCTCAGCACTGTGCGGGCCAATTGACCCCAGTGGCGGAGACAGTTGCCCTGGTGGCGGACCATGCCCAGCATGCTTTGCGCGCCGGTCTCCGTGAGAACCCCGGCCACCGCCGGCGGAACCCGGTAAACAGGCTCGCGGCCGGCGCCTTTGTCCAGCAGTCCGAGGGCGGCAAGGGCATC
>JACQHI010000398.1 GCA_016199105.1 Lentisphaerota bacterium
GCGCGTCAGCAGCTTGGCCCCGCACTGGGTATCGGAAATCTGGAAACCGAACAACGCGGTGACGCAAAGATTGAAGACGCGCGAGGAGATGCGACGGGACAGCGGTTGCGGAGGGATCAACACGGACTCCGGCAGCCAGCGGGACGCGATGATGGCGCCGGCGGAGCCGAGGTTTTGAATCAGCGCATGGAACGCCTGGGGGGAGGTGGCGCAATCGGCATCCGCGAAACCGACCAGTTCGCCGCCGGCCGCGCCAAATCCCTTGATAACCGCCCCGCCCTTGCCGATGCGGCGCGGGTCCACCAGGACGCGGATCTGCCGGTACTTTTTGGCATACGCCTCCGCCACGCTTTCCGTGTTGTCCACGGACCCGTTGACCACCACGATCACCTCGAAATCCTCGCCATACAGGGCGGTGAAATACGGCAGATAGGCTTCCAGGGTCCGCCCCAGCCGGGCGGATTCGTTGAATGCCGGAATGACGATCGACAACTGCATGAGCGCATGTTGCCACACCCCGGCGTTTTCTGGCAACGCTGTTTTTCGTGGCTTTACTTCCCCCTGCTTTTTCGTTAGCTTGCTCCGATTTGCAAAAACTGAAACGGAGCGCATTCTCATGCGTAAGGATGTCGTCAAGGATTTTCGCAATAACTTCCTGATCGGCCTGTTTCTGGTGACGCCTGTCCTCCTGACGATCGTCATCATCAACGCGCTCTTCAACTTCATCACCGATTCCTTTTTGCCCAACAAATGGCTGATGTCGCAATTCGGTTTCCTTTATCGGCTCATGGCGCTCGTCCTTGTGGTTGTCGGCCTCTACGGGATCGGCCTTCTGGTCCGCCACTATGTCGGCCATCGGCTCTATCGCTTCGGGGATTCCGTCCTGACCCGCATCCCGGTGATCAGCAGCATCTATTTGCCGATCCGCCAGATCAGCGAATCCATTTTTTCCTCGCGCAACACGCTCTTCAAGGAGGTGGTCGCCCTCGAATTCCCCAAGCCCGGCCTGTATTCCCTGGGTTTCATCACGTCCCATTTCCCGCCGCAATTCGCCTTCGCCCCCTCCGGCGGCGGAACCCCGGCGGACATGGTCAATGTGTTCGTGCCCACCGCCCCCAATCCGACCACGGGCTTTCTCCTGTTCGTTTCGCGGGCGCAGTTGACGCCGGTCAATATCTCGGTGCCCGATGCCATCAAGCTGGTGGTGTCCGTCGGTTCGCTTTCATCCGGCCTCGCATCCGCCGGCGAACGCACACTGCTGGACCAGATCGACGAGTGGCTGAAGAAGGAAACGGAAGCGACGGCGCCGGAAAAGACGGACGCTTCCGCTTCACCCGAGAGTCCCGAACTCCGATGATCGTTGACACTCACGGCATTGCGCTCCGCATCACTCCTTACTCGGAAACGTCCCGAATCGTTTCCTGGCTGACGCCCGACCACGGCCGGATCGCCACCCTGGCCAAGGGCGCCCTGCGCCCCAAGAGCCTTTTCCTCGGCCAGTTCGACCTCTTCCAAACCTGCGAACTTCTCTATTATTTCAGGGATGACCGGGAGGTGTTCACGCTGAAGGAATGTTGTCCTTTGACCCCCCGGACGCGTTTCCGCGCGCACTGGGCCGGCGCGGCCTGCGCTTCGTATCTGGCCGATCTTGTGGGACGGCTCTGCCCCTCCCGTTCGCCGCATCCGGACGTGTTCGAAGAGCTCGAATTTGCCCTGGACCTGGCCGCAACCGGGAATTCCCCGAAAGCCGTTCTGCTCTCCTTCGAACTGCGGTTGCTGGCCATCCTGGGCCTGGCGCCGCAGCTCAGGATGTGCGTCACCTGCCGGCGGAAGCCGCCGGAAGGGAACGGCCGATTTTTCTTTTCCGTTTCGCGCGGCGGCCTGCTCTGCGGCGACTGCGCCGCGCGCCAATCGGAAAGCGCGCCCGGCATGCCGCCGGATATTCTGGGGATCATGAATTTCTGGCTGAAGGCCGGCGACGTCCGTTCGGCCCAGCGCGCGCGGTGCAACCGCGAGCAACTGCTCGCCATCCAGCGACTGACGGGCCTGTTGATGGAATACCACCTCGACCTGAAACCGGACAGCCGGAACCTGGCGCTGGAAATCATCGGCAAGGCGACGGAGCTTTCAACCGGCCGGTGATGGCCCCGAACAGCAGGAAGCAGTCGGCCTTTGCCGCAGGCAAAGGCCGACTGCTTCCTATCCCTTGAAAATCACGAACTTCCGCATCACGAAATTGATCAGGGCCGACGCTGCGACTTCGCAGACTAGGGCGATGGTGGTTCTCGCCCCCAGGTAATGAATCAACACCCAGCCGAGGGTTGTTCCGATCAGCCAGCTCGCACCCGAAACGAGATAAAAAAGACCTATCTCCAACGCCCAGTGATGACGCCCCGGGATGAACACCCAGAGGATATTGCTGATATAGGCCACCAGATTGGCCACGAGGAAAGCCACCAGGTTGTTCACGATGAAATGCCGTTCCCGGACGGCGGCCTCGATCGGCGGCAGGGTCGCCCCCAGGAGTTTCACCAGCGGGTCGTCAGGCGTCAGGGCGGGCAAGAGACGCCAGGAAAGCGCATAAAACAACCCCACGAAGGTGCCCGTCGCCACGGCTCCGCAGATGGCGTATTTGATGAACTGGATCGGCGGAGAGGCTTCTCTCTGAAAAAACTGTTGTAGAATGCGATTCATTGAATCGTTGCATACCCCTTCCCGAAAAAGACCTCCATAAAGCATGATTTTCAAGGGGATGCAAGTGGAAAGGGAATTTACTTCGTAATGGGCCAGTGGCATAGGGGGAAGTCAGCCAAGAATGGCCGACATACGCTTTCGAACCCTTCGATCACTGGCCCGTTACATTTACTTCGTCGAATCCAGGATTTTGGCTTTGAGGGAGGCGGGGAGCGCGCCGACTTTGTCCAGCAGACGGGCGATATTCAGACCGAGAATTCCGCGTTTGTCGGCATCGGAAATGGGGGCGAATACGACGGGGCCGATCCCGACCGACAGGCAATTCAAAAAACCGTCGGAGCCCATGGAAAATTTGCGGGCGCCGACCGCGCGGATGCCGCGATCCAGCCAGCCGGCCGACCCCATGGACCAGATATTCGCATGGACATTCTGGCGGGCCTTCAATACCGGGTTATAGCCCTCGCCATAATGGGCAAAAATAAAATCGGTTTCCGGGAACAGCCGGGAAATTTTCAGGATCACCGCATTGGCCCAGGCATGATTGAACACCAACATCCGGTGCTTCGCCGCATATTCATAGACGGCCATCAGGTTGGGCCCGTCGCCGGGATAGTTCTCCTGATAACTGTTGATCAGTTTGATGCAGCGAAAGCCAGCGTCATGCATGCGATCCAGCTCGTTTAAAATCCCTTTCCGGCTGTCATTGGGATTGACGTGCAGGAACCCGATGACCCGGTCCGGCAGGCGCCGGCAGACTTTCATCAGAAAATCGTTCCCCAGCCGGTAATCATGACCTTCCCACATGTAGCCGCCGCTCTGAGCACAGATGGCGTCCACCCCGTGCGCATCCATGGTTTCCACGGATTGCCGGACGGCCTCGTCCAGGTTCCGGAAGGTCGTGGCGTGCGGCCATTCCCCGATGTGGATATGGGCATCAATCACCACCGCGTCGGGGAAACCCCTGCCCGCCAGCCAGTTGTCGAGTATCGCGCTCATCGGACGCTCCGGATCAGGCGGCGCAGATTATCGCCGCAAATCATCCGCTTCGCTTTCATATCCAGCGTATGGGTGTATTGCACATTGGAGATCAGGATGCCGGCGTCCACGAACGGCGCGGCGGTGGCGAACAGAACGCGCTCCGGCCCGACTTCCACGGCCACTTCCCTCCAGAACTGGAGAATGCCGGCATTGTCGAGATACAGGTTCGGCACACGCCGGATCAGCGGCACCACGGCCGCATGCACCCCCAACCCTCCGAACACATTCGACAATACCAGCGGCAGGCGCGGATGCGCCAAGGCGATGTCACGGATCCCGTCCACATCCCCGTTGGAAAGCGCCCCAGTGCTGGTGACGCCTCCGAAATCCAGGAAACAGGGCACCCGGTGCGCTTCAAGAACCGAGAGCAGATCCTTCCACCACCAGGCCATCGGCGGGACGGCCTTCATGGGCAAACGCGCCACTTTGACCCCGGCATTCAGCATTTCCCTCACCACGGCTTCGGCCGCCTTGCGCTCCGGCTTTTTCGGGGGTTCGAGCACCCAAGACGGGTGCAGACGGCGGTTCCCCCGTATGGCCTCAAGAAGGCGGCGGTTGCCGTGCTCGCGGGGATGCGTGTAACGGGCGTGGTGGTCGTGCACCAGCGCCTCGGCAATGTGGTAGCGGTCGAGAAAGGCCGTGACGTTTTGGGCCGTGACGGGCGCCGGCGCGCGGGACAACACGAAGTCGCCCAGCGTCAGGCAACTGTCGAACAACCGCAGACTGTCGAGATCCGGCGCTGTCGGTTTGGCTCGCATGGATTATTCGCGTCTATTCGCGCTATTCACGGGAAGAACTCCGGATGTGCCCGCTAATCACGCTAATCCCCGCTAATGAACTAGAATGCATTAAAGGCCTTGATGACTTTGCCGGTGCGGACGGATTCCCACGCGGCCACTCCCACCGCCACGGACTTCGCGCCGTCCAAAACGCCCGGCGACGGCTCTCTGTCCTTGTCCAGGCACTCCTGGAAATGCCGCATATAACGGACCACCGTCCGGCCATGCCCGTAGGCGCTGGTGTCGCGTTCGGCCTCGAAGATCGAAACCATCGGCTTTTTCGCCGCCAGCTTGTCGAGCACCACGCGGACCTGGCCGGGTTCGTTGTCCGTGAATTCCGCCTGCAGGCTCCCCTTCGTTCCGTACAGGGCGAACTGCATCATCGGCTGGGGCGGATGCACAATGCCGTAAAGGCCGGACACTCGCCCGATGACGCCGGACTTGAACTTGAGGTTCAGGTAAAAGTTGTCCTGCTTCGGGTAGTCTTTTGTGATGCCTTTGACCGCGTTGGCATGCACCGACTCGATATCCCCGGCGAACGCCCGGATGACATCAATGGAGTGGACGCACCCGCCGAACATGAGATCCTGCGGAACCGAAAGACGCCAGGGCGTGAATTCATAGACCGGCCGCATGTCATGGAGGTAATAGCTTTCCACCGCCAGCAGCTCGCCCAGGTCGCCGTCGTTCAGCAACTTTCTCGCCACTTGGAACTGCCGATCGAAGCGCATGGTCTGGCCCACGAGAAACTTCCGCTTCGTCCGGCGAACCAGCCCGACCAACCGACGGGCATCTTCCAGCCGCGTGACCATCGGCTTGGTGCAGACCACGTGCTTCCCCGCCTCCAGAGCGGCGA
>JACQHI010000399.1 GCA_016199105.1 Lentisphaerota bacterium
CCGATGCAGGTCTGCGGCGCCACGTAGCGGGGCGCCTTCCGTATGGTGACGATGAAATTGCCGTAGGAGCCCGCCGTCCGGACGACCTCCGACAGCAACAACACCTCGATCCGCGAGGCATGGGGTCCGTGCAACACCTCGCCGAGCACCGGCTCCAGCAGGCAGGGGCCGCATTCCATTTTCGGGAAAACCTCTTCATAGAGCACCGGCATGCCGCCGAGCACCGGCATCTTCTCCACCAGGGTCACTTTCCGGCCGGCTTCCGCCAGTTCCAACGCGGCCCTCAAGCCCGCCGGCCCGGCTCCGATCACCAGCGCCTCGGTTCGAACGTCCAGAAATTGCTTTTCCAGCGGCTCGTGCTTCCGGACACGCGCCAGCGCCCCCTTGAGCTGGGAGACGGCTTTTCGCGTCGCCTGGGCCTTGTCGGTCGTCACCCAGCCGACATGCTCGCGCACGTTGACCATCTGCATGAGGTAGGGATTCAGTCCCGCCCGGTCCATCACCCGGCGAAAAGTCTCCTCATGTTCACGGGGGGAACAGGCCGCGATGACCACGCGATCCGGCCTGTGTTCCTTGATATGCCGCTCCAGGAAAGCCTGTCCGTCCTCCGAACAGCCGAACGGCACGTCCTGAAAATAGGACAGGCCGCTCGGTTGCAATTGGCGGCGGACCTCGTCGGCATCGATCTTGTCGGATACGTTAGTTCCGCAATTGCAGAAGTACACGCCGATGTTCATCGTGGTCACCCCCCTTTGCTCGCATCAACTCCAAAACGCAAGCGACCGCTTCCGGCACCGCCGCCGCCACGGCCGCCGTCAATGTTTCGCCGAATGTCGTCGCGTCCTCCACTTCGATTCCCACAATCCGCACATCGTCCGGAACCCGCACCCCGGCCAACCGGCCGATTTCCAGCGCTTCGACGAGGCCCGTATCATGGATGCAAGAGCCGTTTCTCGTCAGCCGGGCCTCCTCCATCCTCAAGCGCCGCACCGTTCCCGGCACCCAGTTCCCCGTGGTCATGGCATCGACCAGTATCGCCCGGTCATAGCCTGCCACCGCTTCCATGATCCGCAGCCCGCCGGCGCACAGTTCCACCACCTCGGCGTCGGAGTCAGAATTTCCGGCCTGACGCACTTGGCGGGCCACTTCCATGCCCACGCCGTCATCCGTCAACACGGGATTGCCCATGCCGACCACGATGGTTTTCATTCAATCCCTCACGAGAGTTTCCACTTCGCGGCCGGCCGCGTCCCGGACGATCACCCGCAGGGGCATTTGCCCCGGCAGGGCATGCGTCGCGCAGGAAAAACAGGGGTCATACAGCCGGAATGCCATTTCGATCTTGTTGAGCAGGCCCTCCTTGATGAGCTGCCCTTTCACGATCAGCTTTTCGGCGGCCTTCCGGAGGCTCATGGAAATGGCGGCGTAATTATTGGTCGTGCCCACGATGAGATTCACGCGCGTGATGACGCCGCGCTCGTCCGCTTCGTAGTGATGCGTCAGAGTGCCGCGCGGCGCCTCCACGGAGCCGATGCCGCCGTCCTTCCGAATCGTGCCCGACGGAATGGTGCGGACGTTCGGGGAGGTGATTTCCGGGTCCATGGCCAGTTCGAGCATGCGCTCGGCCGCAGTTAACAGCTCAATCAGCCGCGCCCAGTGCGTCGCGAGGCGATAGTGCACCGGCGTATAGCGGCCGTTGACCTTCTTCGACCCCAGCGTCGTGTAGAACTCGTCGAAATGCTCCTGCGCCTTCGGGGTCGCCATGCAGTCGGACACATTCAGGCGGGTCAACGGCGTGGCGGCATACACCCCGCTGTCGTTCCCGTCCGTGAAACCCTTCCAGCCGATGGCCTTCAGATAGGGGAATTTCAAATAGGTCCACGGCTCGACCCGTTCGGCGATATGCGCGGCATAGTCGCGCGGCGGGTACTTCATCAATTCTCGGCCGTCCGTATCGACCACGCGGACCTTGCCGTCATAGAAATTGACGCGGTTATGCGCATCCACCGTGCCCATGGAGTGCGTGCGGTGCAGATACACATCGGACAGGATCAGGTCCACATAGGCCTTGTTGCCCAGCACGATGTCATGGAAGATCTTCAGGCTGAACTGGGCGAAGTCGATATTCTTCCGGGCCGCGGCCTCGATGGTCTTCCGTTCCTCTTCCACGATGCACTTGCTCCAGCCGCCGGGCAACGCGCCGGTCGGATGAATGCCGCGGCCGCCGAGCATCCGGATGATGTCGTGGTTGCGGGATCGGCACTCGATGACCTGCTTGCCGATATCCAGGCCGACCTTGCGGACCACGCCGAGAATGTTCCGCTCCGAGGCGGGGGCGTCGGGGCCCACGATGAAATCCGGCCCGCCCAGCGCATAAAAGTGCGTGGTATGGTCCGTCACGTAGAACGCGGAATAAAACAGTTCGCGGAGTTTCTTCGCCGCGGGGGGGGGCTCGACCTGGAAGAGGTCGTCAAGCGCTTTCACGCCGGCCAGGAGGTGGGCTTCCGGGCAGACCCCGCAAATGCGGCTGGTGATGACCGGCAGGTCTTCCGCCTGCCTCCCCACGCAGAACTGTTCGAAGCCGCGCAGCTCCGGAATCTGGAAATAGACGTTACCCACGCCGCCGTCGTCGTTCAGGAAGATTTCGATTTTTCCATGGCCTTCCAGCCGGGTGATGGGGTCGATGGTGATGCGTTTCATCGGGCCTGGCCTCCTTCCCGGGGCGAGGCGGCCTGCCGGAGCATGGATCCCGCCATGCTGAATTTGTAGAACGTACCGGCCACGTCGGGAAGCGTCGAAACCGTTCCGCGGGTGCGCTTGAAAATCGCTTCCTCGTCCAGTTCCTTAAGGGGCTCGATGTCCATCAGGGAACCCAGCAGGGCAGCCATTTTGGCGCCCTGATCCACAATGCCGGCCGGCGGCCCGTAACAGCCGATGCAGGGCATGTTGACATTCGGGCACAAGCCGCCGCAGCCGTCGCGCGTGGCCGGCCCCATGCAGACGATGCCCTGTTCCAAGAGGCATTTTTCCGGCTCCGGCACGAGTTCATAGGTCCGGAACAGACGGGTGATTTTTCGGTCCTCGCTCCGTTTCCGTTCGCATTCTTCGCAGACGCTGGACTGGCCAGCGCCGATGACACTGCCCTTGGGCGGCAGGGGTTTGCCCTGCACGATCAGCTCGATGACCGCCCAGAGCTGTTTCGGCTCGGGGGGACAGCCCGGCATGATGTAATCGACATCCACGGTCTGAGCGAGGGTTCTGACCCGGTCGAAAAAGGCGGGTATCGCGAGTGTGCCCTCGTTGACCGCCGTGGACGGACGGGGCACGACGTTCCCGGGATTGTCGATCGTGGGGTTTTGGCGATAAATCGTCTCGAAAAAGCTTGCGGGCGCCTGGATGTTGGCCAGCGCCGGGATCCCCCCGCCGCAGGCGCAAGCCCCAGTGGCGATCAGGATTTTCGATTTCCGCCGGAGCAGATGCGCCATCTCCTCGTTTTCCGAGGTGCGAACGGCCCCGTTGAACAGCGTGATGTCCAGCGACCCGTCCGGCACGGCCTCGACATCGCTCTTCTTGGTGTCCAGCAGGCAGGGACAGAAAAACAGCGTGAAATGGGCGTCCACATCCAGAATTTTTTCGTGCAGATTGGCCAGGGCGATTTCGCAGCCGCCGCAGGAAGACGCCCAATATACGCTTAATGTCGGTTTGGTTGTCGGCGTCATGGCGCCGTATCCTTCGTTTGTAGCGAAGCCGTTATCGAAGACCAGGATTGTTTCTAGGCGTTTGCGCGCAATGGGTCAACGATAAAATAATAGAGGTTGACGGCATCCCCCTCGATTAGGTATTTTTTCGCCAAGTGTTGGGGCTGGCGCGCTCGATCCGCTCTGTCGCCGTTGGGTTTGTATCGGTGGAAACGCGCGGCCCCATCGCGTTAAGGTGTGCGTTTGCCCGGAGCGCATCGCCTCACGGCCGGGATCTGGACGCTGCAACACACGGGCGATGACAGGAGAGACAAGATCATGAATCGGAATCTGACGCGCGAGTTGACCGTTGTGGGCATGGGGCTGGGGATGCTGGCGACCATCGCCGGCGCGGGGGATCCCGGCGTGACCGATGCCGAGATCAAGCTGGGGCAATCGTGCGCCATCAGCGGGCCGGCCCAGGCCTTGGGCACGGGGATGCGCGATGGGTTGGAAGCGTGTTTCGCCCGGATCAACGCCGAGGGCGGCATCGGGGGACGGAAAATCGTGCTGGTGACCCGGGACGACGCCTACGAGCCCGACCAGGCCGTGCAGAGCGTCCGGGCGCTCCTCAACGAGGAGAAGGTCTTTCTGATCATCGGCGGGGTGGGCACGCCGACCGCGACGGCCGTCGTGCCGATCTGCGAGGAGAACAAGGCGATATTCTGGGCGCCGTTCACGGGGGCCGAGTTTCTGCGCAGTCCGTTCAACCGGCTCGTGGTGAACGTGCGGGCGAGCTACTTTCAAGAGACCGAGACCCAGGCCGCCCTTCTGGTCGATCGATTGAAAAAAACCCGGATCGCCTGTTTCTACCAGAACGACAGCTATGGACAGGCCGGCTTGAAGGGCATTGAGCAAGCGCTGGCCAGACGCAAGATCGAGCTGGTGGCCACGGGCAACTACGAGCGCAACACAACGGCCGTGAAAACGGGCCTTCTGGACATACGCAAGGGCGAGCCGGAGGCCGTCGTGATGATCGGCGCCTACAAGGCCTGCGCCGAGTTCATCAAGCTCGCTCGCCAGGCGGGACTCGACAAGACCCTGTTTTGCAACGTCTCGTTCGTGGGCACGGACGCGCTTTGCGCCGAATTGGGAGAGGCGGGCGAGGGTGTGATCATCTCGCAGGTTGTCAACTTCCCTCTGGATGCCTCGGTGCCCCTGGTCAAGGAATACCAGGAGGCCCTGCGGAAGCATCGGCCCGACGCCAAGCCCGGCTTCGTGTCGCTGGAGGGCTACATGGCCGGGAAGCTGTTCTGTCTGGCGGCCAAGGCCGCGGGCAAGGATCTCACCCGCGATAGCCTGCTCCGGACACTGGAACAGACCAAGACGTTCGATC
>JACQHI010000393.1 GCA_016199105.1 Lentisphaerota bacterium
ATGCTCGATCTGCATTTCCAGCTCGCGCCGGGTCCGGCGGCGCTGGAGGCAACGAACCGGACGGTGCAGACGGTTTCCCCGGAGGGCGGCAACGTACTGGTCTGGACGCCGCCGGATGCGCCGGTAGCCCTGATCGAGGAGAAGGGGCAGACTTCGTCGAAGTTCCACGTCAAGGAGGCGCGTCCCGCCTTTGCCTACCGGCATCGGGAGCAGGGGCCGGCGATTTTCCTGACGGTCATTGTCCCGTTCGAGGGCGGACGGGTCCCGGCGATCGAGGGCTCTTTTCCGGGGATGGAACCTGGCGCCGACCGGCTCGAAATCGGGCTGACCGTGAACGGCGTGGTCTGGACCCTGGGCCGGGACCTGGTCTCCGGCGATGCCTGGTGCCGGTGAGCGGGGAGTGGAAGGCGGGTGGGGTAAGTTTTTAACACAGAGCACGCGAAGTTCACGAAGGTGGAATGAACAAATGGTGTCGGACGCGATCCGTAGAGCCGGTTTTATACCGGCTATCCCGAACGGCGACGAAGAGACTCGGTGCCCATATGAAACTTGATGCCAACCATCCCATGAACCGATTGGTGCTCCGCTATCTCAGCCGGGATGCGAAGAAAGAGGCCCCGGCGCTGGCCGCGCCCGGAAGCGTCCGGGATGCCTATTACGGACAGGGCAGTCATCCCGACATCGTGGAGCGGGTGTGGGATCAGATCGGCAAGGCGCTCCCGCTTAAGTGCCGATGCCTGGTGTACGGAACACCGGCCCTGGTTCATCCGAACAGCGGCATTGTCTTTGCAATCTGCAACGGAACGCAATACAACCTGCGCCTCACGCCGGCGGCGCTCGGCGAGGCCCTGCAACAGGGGGCGAAGACCGTGACGCGTTGGAGCGGCGGGGAGGAAATGAACGCGGTGGAAGTGCTCGGGCCGGACTGGGTGTTCGGCCTGTGGTCGAAGGACGAATCGCGCTGGTGCCGGGCCATCTGCGAAGCCTTGGCTGATGTGTCGAAAGAGAAACCCGGATAGGAGATCGCCATGTTCACATGGAAGAATACGTGGAAAGAGTTGGCGGACGCCGGTGTGAAGACGGCGGTAGCGCCCATCGGGTCCACCGAGCAGCACGGCACGCACTTGCCGCTGAGCACCGATACGCTGATCACGGAAAGAATCGCGGAGGCAATTGCCGAAGACCTTCAGGCTTACCTGACCCCCACGATTCCGATCGGGCAATCGGCGATGTGGCTGGAATATCCCGGCTCGCTGTCGTTGTCCCCTGACACCCTGAAGGCGGTGATGGCCGATATGGTCGAGTCACTGGTGAAGTCCGGTTTCACGACCATCCTCTTCGTGTCCGTGCATGGGGGCAACGAGGCGGTCTATCGGGGATTCCCGGAGGGGTTGCAGAAGCGCTATCCGGGCGTGACGATCTTTACCGCCGGCTATACGGTCTGGGTGCGCGAGACGTGGGTGAACATCTGGCGCACGGCGCTTGAACGGGCCGGGTTGCCCGAGCTGGTGCATGCGGATGAAGCCGAGACGTCGCTGATTCTGTCGTTGCGGCCGGAACTCGTGGGACCCCATCCCACCGATTGCCCCTTGCCGAAGGACCGGTATCCGAAGGGCATGACCATGCGGCAAACGTATCCTTCCGGTTCCATGGGGCATCCCTCCAGAGCCACGAAGGAAAAAGGCGACCAACTCTGGAAGGAACTCCTGCCGCTCATCCTGGACGATGTCAGGCGCCAACTGCGCGAAGCCCGGCAATAAGAATCGCGTGGATTCGCGAAAACATCCGGCTGTATGCTTGTCGAGCCGTTTCCAGCGGTGTAGGATTCCCGGGCTGAAACGAGTGTCAACCTTGGGGGATCCGTTTCGATGAATCCAATAATCCGTATAATGGGTGTCGCCATGTGTGCCAGCATTGCCGGTGTGTCGTCGTTGTCGGCCGAAACGGGAAATGCGGACGCCACGCCGTCGGAGGTCACGTTCCGTTTTTATCAGGGCGTCACCGCCTACATCCTGAACCCCGACGGGGCTCCGTTCGACGTCACACTCGACGTGCGCGATTGGAACCTGATGGAAAACGGTCCGCGCGAGATGCTAATCAAGCTCTCGGGACCTGACGGCCGGCCGGTCGATCGGCGCGTGCTGGAGGATGACGGCATTGCCGGCGACGCGTTCATGCCCGAGACCGGCGGGTGGGATCACGAAATGTGGTACAACACGCTGTGCTACAGCCGCGGCTCGGTGCCGATGATCCGCTGGAGTTCCCTGACCGAGCCCAACCGCCTGGCCGTGATCCCCAAGCGGACGATCACCCTGCATGCGGATGGCGGGACGAGCGGCGTGTACCGCGTGATGCTCTGCGGCAGTCGCGACCATGTGGCGACAATGCGTCTGAGCAAGCCGCTCAAGTATGCCCTGGCCGGCCACCCACTGTGGCTGCACGGAAATGGCAACCAGTTTGCCCGCACGTATGTCTATCTGCCCAAGGGCACGGTCGGCCTGAACCTGGGTTTTGCCGAGTATGACCAACCGGTGACGCGCACCTTCAAGGTTACCGGGCCGGACGGACACGTTTTCTGGGACCGCCCCGCCGTGGGCGGCTTCCAGTCGGGTTCTGCGAAGTTCGAGTCGCCCGGGCAGTATGACGATCAGGTCCTGACGGTGGAGGTGTCGCCGGGCCGGGGCGACTACATGATGCACATCCAGTTGACGCGCACGGACGTCAAGCCCTACCGCGGGCAGGGCGGGGCGCCCGCGCTCTTCGCCTTCGAGCCTGAGGCGGCCAAGGCTCTCAAGGGCGGCGCGCTCTACCATGACGAGGAGGTGTTCTGGCATCCGTTCCAGGTGCGCCTTCACGACTGGCTCAAGGCCAATCAGAAGCCCGAGGATCTCATCATCCGCGACGCCTCCGGCAAGGAACTCCAGCCGGTGGACGGACCCAAGTACGGATTTGGATTCCCCTCGAAGCTTTACAAGGGACTGCCCGAGCGGCCGGGCTTCGTGACGCTGAATGGAAACAACGAACCGCCACCGCTTTGCGACACGCTAATGCACAACTATCCGATAAATCGCGATCCGCATGTGCTGGCTGTGGCCCTGCATGACCTGGAAAAGGGGCTCCGCCAACTGACGGTGGGCGACATGCCGGTGGTCAGCGGGTGGAACGGCAACCTGGGCTATCTGTTCGGCACCTACGGCTGGCATTACTGGCGGCCGGCCTGGCGGATATTGAGGGAGTCCGATGCATCGCCGGAGGTCAAGGCCATCCTGCAGGAGGCCATGATCCAGAGCGGCGACCGGCTGGCATTCGGGCGCGGGATCGAGCGCACGAACGGCAACGCGCTGTCGCACATCCCCATGGCCCTCCGCTACGCCGCCGAGGCGACGCAGGACCCGATGGTGATGGCGTTGGCGGCGACCTACTTCGACCGGTTCGTGTCGGGCGGGTGGGGACGCGGGGTGGGCATCAGCCGTTCCGGCGACTGCCAGGAGCATTTCGCCCACGATCTCGCCTACGGCAGCTATATCGTGGCCAACTATCGGGCGGTGGAGGCTGATCTCGGCGACCCGAAATTCAAGGCGGTGATCGACCGCATCCTCAATCTCTACAGCTACCTCCACTGCGCGGACCTGGTGGCCGCGCCCTGGGGTTCCCGCACCGCACAGGGCACCGGCCTGGGACGCGACAACTGGAAAGGCGAGCCCGGAACGAATTTCACCGTCAGCGTCAACGGCGGCGATGAGTGGTTCGCGGCGCGGCGTCCCACGTATTACATGCTCACCTACCACGGGCGCCTGGCGCCGGAGTGGCTCGACAATTATTTCGCCACCCGGATCGGCTACGGCGGCGGTGTCATCTGCCAACTCACCGTGCCCGGCATGGGCACGGTCATCGGGGCGTCGCTTGCGGGCAGTTATGGCGCAGGCATGCAGAGAGCCAACTGGGCGAATTTCCACCTGCACGGCATTGTCGGCACGCTCGCGGATGGCCAGCCGCTCGTGGCGGCTGACAGCGAGCACCTGAACGCCCGCCTGGAGGGCAACACGGTCAGCGGCTCCGGCGAGGTGCGCGACCGCCCCGTCCATGTCACGCGCCGATATACTTATGGCGACGAGAAAATCGAGTGCGATGTGCAGTTGGCGGACACCGACTACCGGGCCGCGTTGTGGAGCAAGGGGCCTGCCTCCGCCATCGCCGAGGCGTACGAGATGATTCCCTACGTGGCAAAGAAGGGCGAGACCACGCGCGTCCGGGCGATTCCCGCCGCCGGTTCGGACTACGTGGACGTGGGATCGAACGCGATCCCGAGCAGCGCTCTGGCGATTGATCGCGGCGGCTACGGTGTCCGGATCGAGTGGGACAAGGCGCGTCCCGTGCGTCTGGGGAACAATCAGACCGTTCTGATCCAGCTCGCCAGCGGGCATGCGACCCCTGCCGAGGTGGGGTTCCGCTACACGCTGACGCCTTACCGCGGGGAAATGACGGGGAAGCCCAAGCCGGCACTGCCGCTGGCCCGCTTGGCGGCCCTGGAGTCGCCGGAGGCTGTTGCCGCGGCCCTCGCCAAACAGCCGGCGCATGAAATCAAAAAAGGGGAGCAGAAGCTCGCCGAGTTGCGCTTTGCCCTTGCCGGGGATTCCTTGGCGTTGGACGCTCGCGTCTGGGATCCGAAGATCACCCGCCGCGATCCGATGTGGGAAGGCTCCTGCCTCGAGGTCTTCGGCTCCATGCCGGGCACGACGACCGTGGGCCAGGTGTTCCTCGCGCCGGCCGGCAGCAATGCGCCGGCCGCCGGCGCCCGCTCGGTGAAGGGCAAGATCGAGCCGGAACCCCAAATCCGGGCGCAATCCGCCCCGGCCGAAGGCGGCTACACGCTTCAGGCTTTGATCCCGCTCTCGCTGCTGGCGGTGGATGGCGCGGCGGAGGGCTGCCTGCTGGAATTCCAGCTCACCACGCTCTCGGCCGACAAGAAACCGAAAGCCCAGCGCGGTACGCTGTTCGGCAGCCAGCGGGCCTACGATCAGAACTGGGCCTACGGGGTGTTTCAAAGCACTGGGGAATCGAACAAATAGCCGGTGAGAGTCGAATGGCACTTACTTAAAGTTCAGTTCGCGGCGGTCGAGGCCGCCTCCATAGGAGGGAATACAGGCGTTCTTCTGGAGGGCGGCTGGCCTCAGCCGCCGTCTGGCGTCGAAACGCGAACTTAGCGAATGGCCGCTCCGATTAAAGTGAAATTGACAAGTTGACAACAAACACGCCATTGCCTATTCTCGCTTTGAATTCGCAACAAGGGTTTCGGAGGCATACCATGAAAACACTGGCTGTGGGCGAGTTGAAAACGCATTTTTCCGCCGTGTTGTCCGCGATCAAAGACGGCCAATCTGTGGCCGTCGGCTTTGGTAAATCCAAGCGAAAAGTGGCCGTGATTGTGCCGTATAGCCGCTATCGCAAGACTGCCGTGCGACGCTTGGGAATCCTTCAGGGACGGGCGCGCTGTCGCATTCACGACGACTTCCGTATGACGGATGAGGAGGTTCTCAAATCGTGATTGGGATTTTGGATACCCATAGCTTCCTCTGGTCGGTTTTCACGCCTCGCAGACTCAGTCTCAAAGCCAGCCAGGCAATTGTAAATTCGGAAAACGAGATTGTTGTCAGCCTGGTGTCTTTCTGGGAAATCGCGTTGAAATACGCCCTTGGAAAAATCGAGCTGACGGGAATCGCGCCGGACGATCTTCCCGGTCTTGCCCAGCGCATGGGGTTTGATCTGTTGGCTCTCGACGCCGCCGACGCAGCGTCGTTCCACCGGCTCCCCCGTTTAGGGCACAACGATCCCTTCGACCGCATGCTGGTCCACCAAGCTGTCCGTCGGCATGCGACGCTGATCTCCTGCGATTCCTTCATGTCCGTCTATGCCAAGCACGGACTAACACTACTCTGGTAGCCGAAATGCGACTTGATTCATGACCGGACATTGCGAGGTGTTCCATGAGCGAACTTTTTTTCACGGTCCAGGTGGATTGCGAGGCGACCCAGCATGCCTTGCGCGATCCGGGGCTCGGCGAGCGGGCGATCCGCGGCCTGGGCGACATCCTGGCGAAGACGGGCACGCGCGCGACGTTCGTCGTGATTCCGTCCGATATCCGCGTCCATGCGGCCATCTACCAGGAACTCCAGACGCAGGGCCACGAGATCGGCCTGCACCTGCATCCGGCGGACGCCGGCTACCAGGAGTTCATGGGAGTCCACAGTTATGACGAGCAGGTCCGGATGCTCACGGACGCGATGAAGGTGTTTGCGGATTGCATGGGACGCAAGCCGGAGGCGTTCACGCCCGGCTACGCATCCGCGAACGACCACACCTTTCCGGCGCTCGAAGCCGTGGGGCTGCGGCACGGCACGGTGTCTATCCCGACGCGCGACCTGCCGCAATGCGCGTGCGTGTGGGGGCGTTCGCCGCTCGACCTGCGGTATCCGCACCGCTTCAACCGGTCGCTCAACGGCAACGTGGATTTCGTGGACATCCCCATGACCGTGGATGCCGACTCCCGGATGTGGGGCGGCGCGCATCCGCAGGACCTGCGCGTGGAACTGGTGGACGCCAAGAACCATTATTACACGATGGAAAAGGCGATCCGCCGCCAGGTGGCCGCCGGCGACATGGTGCCGGTGAAGTACCTGAAGGCGATCACGCACAACACGTTCGAATACAGCGATCCCGCGAATTTCCGCCGGGAAACGCTGGGCAAGATGATCGAGGCCGCCCGAAAGTTGTGCGAGAAACATCAGTGCGTTTTCACCCCGGTCACGTCCGCCGAACTGGCCGCGCGCTATCGCCAACTCGTGTCCCGGCCGAAAGACCAGCAGACGCTGGTATTGGATACGCGGGGACGGGGGTGAGGGGGGAGGGAAGGGATGAGGGATGAAACCTGAAGGATGAGTGATTGAGAGTGAGGATGGTGGGTATAGAGCCGGTTTTACACCGGCTATTCCGGGTGGCATCGACTGGGTGAGCCGTCCGGGGCATCGGATGAACATGAAACAACCCTCCATTCGCTCGTTCACGATGATTGAATTGATGATCGTTTTGGCGGTCATCGGCCTCCTATGGGGTTTTGATTCCAATGGGTATCACCGGGGGTTCAATGGCGCGTATCTGGATGGGCATGCGGCGTGGATAAGTTCCAACGCTTTTTTCGCGGATACGACGGTCGTTGGCGAGTGCCACGGCAATTATCCCAGGAATGATCCGCCGTGAATAAGGACGGGATCAGACAGGGCGTAACAGAAGCCCGCGTGGCGGAACCTCTTCTGCCCGAGCGCTGACCCGAGACAAGGACGTCTGTTATCCCAGGTGGCCCGGCCGCTCCGCGGGCGGGTTGACAGAGCAAGCCCGCGCGACGGAGCGCACGGGCCACCTTGCATCTTGCGAGGAGCGTGCTCGTGCCCCCGAAAAGGCAGCAGACGTTGGTGCTGGACACACGGGCACTGAGGCGGATCGGAAGATAATTCCAGAGAACAAACCTCGGACGCAAAGGACTTGTCCAGCGCTTCGCGGGATTGCGTTTCTCCATGAATAACAATAGAGGCGCGTGCAAAACCCCAGACGGCTCGCCGGAGTCTCGCCCTCCATGTTGCCAAACATGCGGTTTTCCAGTCGTTTGGACGTGAGTCCCGTTGGGACGGGCCAACGTCCCTCACGGGAGGAGAGGGCCCGTGTCCATGCGGGCCGCGTCTGTTCCGCATCCGTCCCGTATTTATCGCGCCCCGATTTGCACGCCTTCCGGCAAACGGATGCCGGCTTCGTCCACCGCCGCCAAGAGGCGGCGGACCAGCGTCGAGGCGTCCACACGGTCAATCCGCGCCTGATAGTTCACGATCAAGCGA
>JACQHI010000404.1 GCA_016199105.1 Lentisphaerota bacterium
AGCAGCGGTCCCGTAGGTCCCGCTGTACCGGTTGATTCCGGTGGGACTCTCCGGTCAGCCGACGGACTTCGCATTGCACGCCGAACGACCAACATAACTGGAGTTTCTGGCCCACCATGATTCGCGTCGTCGCGACGCGAATCATATTGCAATATTGTGCCCAGCGCTTAACATCCCCATCGTCAATTTTTTCAACAAAGCCGTATCAGGTTCATCAAGGAGAGTCATCATGAAAACCAATGCCGGTTCCTGCGCCTGTCCCGATTTCAAGCACCTGTCGAAGGCCGCCCGCGGCTTCGCGCCGGCGTCCCGCGCGCTCGTCGGTCCTGTGCCGACGATTGCCATCACGCCCGTGGCGGATGGCCGCACCGGCGCCTATGAAAGCAACGTGGCCGGCACCTGGCGCATGGCCGAAAAAGTCTATCGGCTGATCACCGACAACGTCCGCCTGCCGGACGGCACTCCCGTCCGTGTCGTGACGGCGCCCGAGATCGTCTATGGGCCGCGCACGGGCGCCCTGGCCCAGGCCTATTACGTGAAGGAGGGCGTCAGCGCCAATATCTGGGTCAGCCGGTCCTGGGCCTACAGCGATGAGCTCATGAGCGCCTGCGCCGGCATCGGCGGGTCGGAATGGCAGCACGCGGCCTATGGCTTGAACCAGACCGACCGGCCCGGCGCCGTCTGGCTCAAGGCGTTCACGGCGGCGATGGACGAAAAGCGGCGCCCGATCTTCGCCATCTACAATCCGGACCTCGAGTCGGAGGACGGCGACCTGCCGCCGTACGTGGCGGACTGCCTGCTGCGGTTCGCGCGCTGCGCGGCGGCGGCGGCCGAGATGCGCGGCAAGAACTATCTCTCCATCGGCGGCGTCTCCATGGGGATCATCGGCTCCGATGCGCGCCGCAACCTCATGCAGCAGGTCTTCGGGCTGGGCACGGTCTCGGTGGACATGGTGGCCGTGAAGGGCCGCATGGAGCGCGGCTTCTACGATCACGACGAGCTGGAGAAAGCCTTCCAGTTCTTCCGGAAGAACTTCAAGTTCGATTTCGGCAAGGGCAAGCGGCCGCTGCCGCCGGACGAGCTCATCCGCGAATGCCTGAAGATGACGCTCATTACGCGCGACTTGATGGTGGGGAATCCTAAACTGGCCGATCCGAAGATCGGGCAGGCGCAGGGCTTCAAGGCCGACATCGAATTGGCCCAGGGCTGCAACGCGATCATGGCCGGCACGCAGGGCCAGCGGGCCTGGACGGATCTGTATCCCAATTTCGACGTCACGGAATCCATCCTGGGCAGTTCCTTCGACTGGAACGGGTTCCGGGCGCCGTACATCGTGGCCACGGAAAACGATTCCAAGAACGGCGTCGGCATGCTGGCGGCCGGCCTGGTGTCGGGCCTGGCCCAGTTGTTCGCCGATATCCGCACGAACTGGACGCCGGCCAGCATCAAGAAGGCGACCGGCAAGGATATTTCGAAGCTCGCGCCCCAGGGCTTCATCGATAAGCGGAATTCCGGCGCCGGCGCGCTGGATTATGCCATCGACGTGCTCTCGCTGGTGAAGGACGGCAGGACTCTCCACCCGCAGGATGTCGCGGCCGCCATCGCGTCGAACCCGAAACTGCAGGACAAGCTGATGCGCGACGCCATCGCGGACACCACCTACATGGCCGCCTCGCTGGAATATTTCCCCGGCGACGGCCTGTCCAGCCATTACCGCACTCCGGGCGGCATCCCCATGACGGCCTATCGCTACAACGCGATCGGCAACGAGCTTACCTGCTCGGTGGTGGAAGGCGAAACCCTCGAACTGCCCAGGGATGTCGCGGACCACGTCAGCCAAGTCACCGATCGCACCTGGCCGGAAACCTATTGGGCGCCGCGGGACATGTCGTCCTTCGAATACATGTCGAGGATCGGTCCGAACCATGACGCCAATTCGTTCGGGCTGATCGGGGCGGACCTGCTCACGCTCAACGCCATGTTGAGGGTTCCGGTGGATTTCCATAATGTGCCGAAGGATAAAATTTTCCGGCCCACCTTCTGGGACCGGTGCGGCGGCGACGATTTCCGCGCCTGCGACAAACTCGGATCCCTGTACCGCTGATGAAACAGTACGGACAACAACCGGAACTGCCATGGGACTCCCGGCGCCGCGAGGCGCCGGACCCCGTCGAGCCCGAGGTCGTCAAAACGTCGTTCACCTTCAAGCTGACGCCTGAGCAGCAGGCGACGTTGACGGCCATCCTCCGGACGGGCAATTACCGTCCGAAGGAGGTTCCCTACACGAGCATTGCCGTGGAAAGCGCCGAGTTCAATGTGGCGTTGTTCACCAGCGGCAAATGCTTGGTGCAGGGGAAGGGCGCCCGGGATTTCGTGACCTTCGTGCTGGAGCCGCAGGTGCTCAAGGAGGTCAAGCTGGGCTACGAGGAGATGCTGAATCCGGAGGCGTTCGAGCCGCACATGGGCGTGGATGAAAGCGGGAAGGGCGATTTCTTCGGACCGCTGGTGATCGCCTCAGCCTATGCGGACCGCGACCTGACGAAGACGATGGAGAAGATGGGCGTCAAGGACAGCAAGAACATCTCCACCGACAAGCGGGCGCTCGACCTGGCCCGCGACCTCCGCAAGTTGTTGGGCAACCGCTACAGCATTGTGCCCATCGGGCCGGCGGCCTATAATCGCTTGTATCTCCAGATGCGAAGCGTGAACCGGATCTTGGCCTGGGGCCATGCGCGGGCCATCGAGAACCTGCTGGGCGTATTGCCCGACTGCCCGCGCGCCATCTCGGACCAGTTCGGCAGCAAGGAGCAGGTCGAGAAGGCCCTGATGCAGCGGGGCAAGGGCATCGAATTGGTCCAGCGGCATCGCGCGGAATCCGACATGGCCGTGGCGGCCGCCTCCATCCTCGCGCGCGGCGCGTTTCTGGACGCCCTGAAAAAACTGGGCGAGACCCACGGCGTCAAAATGCTCAAGGGCGCTTCGGACAAGGTCCGGGAATCCGCCGTCGAACTGGTGAAGAAAAAAGGCGGGCCGGTTCTTCTCGAAACGGCCAAATGCCACTTCAAGACCACGGACCAGGTGCTGAAAGAAGCCGGCCTGACCCGGGCCGTGCTCGGACGGGAAGGGTCCGTCGTGTCCCGCCCCTCGAAGTTCCATCACCGCCCGCACGGGGAGAAACCTCCGGCGCCCGCCGGGTAAATCAGGCTGTTTTACCCGAGATCCTGGGTGTCGTCGGCGGATTTCTGCGATACTTCCTTCAGGATCGAATCCATCTGTTCCACCGTGTTGCGGATCAGCGCGAGTTGGCGGTTGAGCGACTGGATCGTCTTGATATTGTCGGTATAAACCCGTTCCAGGTAGCGACGGCGGAAACGCAATTCGTCCAGCTCGGTCCTGAGCGTGTTGATCTGCTCGTGGGCGGCCATCAGTTCCGTTTGAAGGGCTTCGCCGTTGGAGGGCCCGGCGTCATCCGTTGTTGTGTCGCCGGCTTCCGCCTCTTCTCCGTTCTCGGCCGGTTCTTCCGGGTAGGGGACCTGGATCTCGTTGCTGCAGTCCGGGCAGACGATCGTTCTCCCGGCGCCCTTGATGTTGATGGCCAGGCTCTTGGTGCAATACGGGCATTCGAAAAGAATGTCCGAAGGGGAAAGACCGTCCGGCTGTTCCACTGGGGTTTCGTCCGGCATAACCACGTCCTTTCTCGAAAACTCCGCAACAACCTGAAAATATGTTGGCTCAAGCCGGTCCCCAATACAAGTACAAAACCTGAAAAAGATTGACTCCGGAGGGAGGGGCGCATAATGGTGTCTTTCCGCTTTGGGTCGAAGAGTCAACCTGTGGAAGGAGAATCGGCATGATCGTCACCACCCGCGAATTGTTCAAACATGCTTACGGCCAATACGCCGTGGGCGCTTACAACATCAACAACCTCGAACAGACCATGGGCCTGTTCCGGGGCAACCTGGATAGCCGGGCGCCGTTCATCATCCAGCTCTCCAAGGGCGCGCGGTCTTACACCGACAAGGGAATGCTCGAAGCCATGATCCGAGCGGCCGACCGGATATTCTCCGACGCGATCTTTGCCGTCCATCTCGATCACGGCGACGAGGAAGCTTGCATGGATTGCATCGCCGGCGGCTTCTACAGTTCCGTCATGATCGACGCCAGCATGAAACCCTATGAGGACAACATCGCCACGACCCAACGGGTGGTGAAGGCCGCCCATGCGAAGGGCATGGTCGTTGAGGCGGAACTCGGCCAGCTCGGCGGCGTGGAGGAACACATCTCCGTCTCCGAGGACCAGGTTCATCTCACCGAGCCCAAGCAGGCGGCCGATTTCGTCAAGCGCAGTGGCTGCGACAGCTTGGCTTGCGCCATCGGCACCAGCCACGGCGCCTACAAGTTCAGCGGCAAGCAGGGCATCCATTTCGAAATCATCGAGGCCATCCAGAAGCTTCTGCCCGGCTTCCCGCTGGTGATGCACGGGTCCAGCTCCGTGCCACAGAGCGAGGTGGACCGCATCAATGCCGCCGGCGGGAAGCTGAAGGACGCCCGGGGCGTCAACCCCGACGATTTCATCAAGGCGGCCAAACTGGGCGTGACCAAGGTCAACATCGACACCGATGGCCGCCTGGTCTGGTGCCGCGTCCACCGCGAGCATTTCAAGGAGCACACCGACAACTTCGATCTCCGGCCCCCGGGGAAAATCTTCATGACCGAATACGCCAAATATATCGGCGAGAAAAACCGTTACCTCGGCAGCGCCGGCCAATTGGATGCGGTGCGCAAAATCGTGAAGAAGTGAATCCATGCCTGTAACTGCACAGGTAGGCATCCCGGGGCGGGATGTCTCCTGTGCAGTTGCGAATATACACAATCCGAGATTCGCGTTGATTCGCGTGATTAGCGGGCACATCCGAATAGCCTTTCCGCGAATAGAGGCCAAGGCGGCGAAGGGAAAGATAGTGCCCGCGAATAGCGCGAATAGACGCGAATAAACAACCTGAGCAGTTACGATTCATGGATCTTGCGTCATTCTTGGGTATGACGTTTTCCTGCGAATGCGGGAGACGCCATGCCGTGCCCACCCGGAAAATCCTGTATGCCGAACAAGCCCTGGATGTCCTGGCGGACGTCTGCCGCGGCGACACCGCGCGGTCCCGCGTTCATCTTTTTGCCGATGCACGCACCTGGATCGCCGCGGGGCAGCCGGCCGAACGCAAGCTGAAGGAAGCCGGCCTGAGGGTCCGCGTGACGCTTATCCCGGACTCCGTTCACGGCGATCCGGTCTGCGACGATCTGACGCTGGACGCCCTGAAGAGGGACTCGCCCACGGGCGATGTTTTTCTGGCGGTCGGCAGCGGCGCCATCAACGATCTGGTGAAATGGCTGTCCCGCGAGCTGGCCATCCCGTATGTCGTTCTGGCCACAGCGGCCTCGATGAACGGCTATGCGTCGAACAACAT
>JACQHI010000400.1 GCA_016199105.1 Lentisphaerota bacterium
CCGCGAGCAGGGCCTGCGACGGCGCGACAATTTTGGGCCAAGGCAGGCGGCCCCAGCGCTCGTGAATGAAGCCCATGCCCGCCATCATGCCGGGCGTCGCGACGGAAAGCGGCCCGAACACGTTGTCGTTCCCGGCGACCGAGCAGGCGTATTCCCACTCGTTGATTCCATCCCGATCTTGTTGTCCCTGCCGGGAGCACAGCCGGTACATGTCCGGGCGGGCGGCGGCCGGCGCCATGCCATTCGCGTCCACGCACCAGACCTTGCCGGCCTTGGCGTCGAGGACGACCGCCGAACAGACGTAGCCGCCGATGCCCGTCTGGTTGGGCCGCAGCATGCAGCAGGCCATGCTCGCGGCGACGGCGGCATCCATCGCGTTCCCGCCCGCCTCCAGAACGGCCGCGCCGATGCGCGCCGCCGGCGGCGGATTGGCCGCCACCACGCCCTTCCGCGAAACAACTTCCGAACCCGTCTTCATGAGCAGTCCTTCCTAACAAGGGCTACCGCGCACAACCCAACAATCACGATCGACAAAATCATTGACAACAAAATCATGGGCGGCAGAATCATTTCGACCGGCATTCGCTTCTCCATTTTCAATGGTTTTGCTGTAAATGATTTTGTCATTCTTAAGTATTCGCATAATCACGGCGCTAAACAGCCTGATTTGATGCCACCGTGTTTTCCAGAATTCTTCCCGCCTTGCTGCGCCCATTCCGCCACAAATCGTATTGCGGGTCAACATATTGACGGAAGAACTGGTCCAGCCGGGCGGACAGGACCGCCCGCGCTTCGGCGCACAGGGGGTCGTCGTTCCGATTCCGACGCTCCCCCGGATCTTCCTTCAGATCATAAAATTCGTCGGGACCGGCGGGATGCCGCCGGATCAGCTTCCAGCGCGGCGTCTGCGCGGCCCGTGTATTTTCGTATTCGTGGAACGTGATCTCCTCGCCCCCCTCGCACGCCCGACCGACCAGCGCCGGCGCGTAGCTTCGGCCCGGCAGCGGAGGTCTGCCCGGCAGCCGATCGCCCAAACCCAGGATCGAAAGGATCGAGGGCAGGAAGTCGTAATGATTCGTCATCGTCTCGACAATGCGGCCCGCGCTCTTGCGGCCGGGAAGGCGGAAGATGAGCGGGACCCGCATATTCTCCTGGAACATGTGCAGCGGCCGCGAGTGGTCGCCCATCCCCCACAGCCCGTGATGTCCCCCGCATAGGCCGTGATCGGCGGTGAAGACGACGATCGTGTCCCGTTCGAGATTCCGCGCGGCCAGCGCGTCGAGGATCGCCACGACGCCGTCGTCCACCCCGCTGACCGCGCAGGCATAGCTCCGGATGGCGGTCTCGTTCTTGATGCGGTCCCGGTACTCGACGAGCCAGGGGTGCATAGCCTCGCGCGGGAAACACCGCAGGGGCTTATCCGCATAATAGGCCGTGTGCCGGTTGCGGTGTCCGACCAGCATGTCCTTGTCCAGGCCATAGGGTCCGTTATAGCCCACATAGAGGAAGAAGGGCCGTGCGCGGGTCCGATCCAGGAAATCGATCGCGTGATCGGTGATGGCCTCGGGATAGTACCGGGGCTCGTTATAGGTTTTGCCCTGCCAGATGGCCTCCTCGCCGTAGAAGTGGTGGGTGTGCCCGAGCGGCTTGGAAAACCAATAGTCGAACCCGAGCTGAGGGTGCGCGCTGTCGCCGAGATGCCACTTGCCGGACAGCCCGCAGGCATAGCCCGCGTCGGCCAGGACCCGCGGCAGGGTCGTGAACTCGCGGATGGTGCAATAGGCGTCCGGCCCGAGCTGGGCGCTGGGCTTCTCGGTGCCCAGCCAGTTGTGCACGCCATGCTGCGAGGGCATGAGCCCTGTCATCAGCGTGGCGCGGTTGGGAGAGCAGACCGGGTTGGTGCAGAAGGCGTTCGTGAACCGGACCCCCTCGCGGGCCAGCCGGTCAACGCCGGGCGTCAGGATCTCGTCATTCCCGTAGCAACCGAGCGTCCACGGGCTCTCGTTGTCAACGATGATGAAGACCAGGTTTGGCGTCATGTGTTCCTGCGCATTTCAAGCCAATGGGATGTTTAACCACGAAACGCGCGAAATACACGAAAATAATATCAGAGGCCCGATCTGAAAAGCGTGGGTCGCTCAACGTCTCGATCCGGCCTCGCAGAGCGCGGAGGGATGTCGGCGGAACCCGTGGCCGCTGTGAATTCAAAAACGGTCTTGCTTTCCAAGAGACGGGGCGTGTAACTTTCTGTGGAATTGGGGAGCGTTCCGCGACAGGCAGACTAGCCGACGGGGAGGATACCGATGAAACGGGGGATGTTGGCGAAGGGAGAGACGTATGACCGTCACCATTGGAATGCGGCGTGAGGTGTTCATCGATGACTGGCTGATCGAGGAAATGCTCGGCACGCGCCTGCAGCTCCAGAAACCGGAGCGACGGGAGGTCGCGCTCCGTATGGACGCCGCGTGGGAAGACTGCGTCGCGTTCCCGGACCGTGTGCTGCCCTGGGAGGGCGGCTGGCGCCTGTACTACCGCGCCGGCATACTCGACTGGCGCCGTGAGGAAGACACCACTGTGTTCGCGTTGGCGGAAAGCCGCGACGGTATCGTATTCAGTCGGCCCGACCTGGGTGTGTGTGAGTTTCAGGGATCGAAACAGAACAACATCCTGCAGATGGGCGGGTTCCCGACAGTGCCGCCGCCGTTTCTCGACGCCAATCCCGCCTGTCCGCCCGAACATCGCTTCAAAGGAATCGCCGCGCGGACGCAGATTGAAGCCGGATGCGGCCGTAAGGTTGGAAAAGCCTACGCCATGACTTCGCCGGACGGCATCCGTTGGGCTCTCTTGCGGGAGCAACCGCTGGAACTGAGCGGCCATTTCGACACAGTCAACACCGCTTTCTGGGACACGGTGGCCGGGTGTTATCGCTGCTACACGCGAAGCTGGCATGATCCGGCGACCGGCCGCGTGTTCGCGGACTTCGCCCGCGCCCCACGGGTTCGCGCCATCCAGCACGCCAGTTCGCCCGACTTCATCCACTGGTCGCCGCCAGAGCAACTCCAGTATGCCGACGGCGACATGGCCACGCACCTCTACACCAACGCCATCATTCCCTGCCCCGGCGCCGAACACATTTATCTCGGGTTTCCAAACCGTTATGTCCCGGAACGCAGACCCGACCCGGCGCACCCCTATGCGGGCGTAAACGATGCGCTCTTCATGGTCAGTCGCGACGGAGTGCATTGGACGCGCCGGCTCGACGCCTGGCTTGGTCCCGGGCTGGATCCCCTGAATTGGACCGAGCGGAACAACTATCCGGTGTGGGGCATTGCCGAAACCTCGCCGACGGAATGGTCCATGTATATTTCCGAGCACTACCGGCATAAGAGCGTGCCCACGCGCATGCGCCTCTGAGAAAGGCTCTGGCTCTAAAATAGTCAC
>JACQHI010000410.1 GCA_016199105.1 Lentisphaerota bacterium
CCAGGCAGACGCCGTCGACGTCGTAGCCGGCGAGTTCGCCGATCAGCTTGAGCATGTGGCGTTGCACGGCCGGATAGGCGTAACTCAGGCGCATCACCCGCCGGCCGCGGCTGTCGAAACAGTGGAACTCCGGATGTCGGTGGAAAAACCTGGAGTGCAGGCTTGTCGGATCGAACGGATAGGGGGCGTCGAACGCCTCCATGCGGATGTACGGTTGGAACTCCCACCCCCGCCGCCGGGCGTAGTCGCGCACCACCTCCAGGCTGTTCCAGCCCTTTTTCCGCCACAGCGCCATGTTCCCGTACAGATTGCGCGAAGAAGAATTGAAGAAGGCCCCGCGTGTCGGGAAGTAATTGCCGACCCGGGTCGGATAATTGCACATGTCGCCGTTGCCGATCCCCCAGAGGAAAAGGCGCGCGCAACTGTGCGGGGGCACGCGGTCAATGGATTCCAGTAAATCCTCCGGGCGGAAATGCGGCCGCTCGCCGAAAATCCCATGGCCGTCGTTCGTGAACGCCATCGGATGGCGAACCTCTCGTGGCGCGGGCGTCGTCATGGCCGCCGAAGCCACCGGCTCGAGACGCACGAACGCCAGCGCGCACGAGGCGAGTTCCTCCTTGCTGAACGACGGCGCCACGACCAGCGTTTGCCCCGTCACGTCCGCCTCTTTCCAGAACGTTTCGTGCAGAACAATGGCCTGGCCGTAGAGATCGTTGACGATGGCGGGCGGCTCGCCGACGAGAGTGGCGCCGGTGTCGCCGCTGAGCCGGAAGCGAAGCGCGCCGGAGTGGCAAAAGCTGAATAACCCCACCCAGATGTGACAGCGGCCCGTCGCGTTCAGTTGGACCTCGATCGGGACCGGATGGGGACCCGGTCCGCAACCGAGCATCGTGCCCGCGAACGTGTCGGTGGTATAGGGGATCGCCTTCCAGAGATTGGGTTTCCGCGGCGAGATCAGGCGGCGGTCCGCCGCCCCCGCCACGTCGCTGATGAACGCATCTGAAGTCATGCAATGCTCCCTTCTGGTCCAAGCACAGAATTCCTGCGGCGAACGCTCCCTGCCCAAATGTGCCAACGCAATAAAATCGTGACATACTGACCGGTGACAAGGCAACACCGAAATCCCGCGCTAAAACAGTAAAGACAGTGCCAGGTGGGCGCCGATGTCGGGGCTGTTGTTGTAAACGGCCACATTCTCTTCCACTGCCAGCTCCAGGATCGCAGACGGGGCGATGCGCCATTTGCCGCCGGCGCTGACTTCATGGCTGGATTCCGATAAATAACTGTAGCTTTTGGCGATCGGGGAGCTGTTCAGATACTGGGCGATGAGCGAAAAAGCGGGGACGACCTGGTATTCAACGCCCACAAGGCCCGTATAAACCGTCTCGTTGAAAGGAATATCGGCAAACTCGTCCGCCGGCGAATGGAAGATGCCCAGGCCGCCGAAAACGAGCAGGGGGCTGTGCCCCAGTCGTTTCGAAGCCAGGGCGCCCAGCGCCGCGGACGGCTCGCCGAGTCCCTCCAGCGCATGGTCATCGCCGGTGGGCAGTGTGCCTTGCGCCTGGAGAGTCAGCGCCGGCAGCAGGCCATCGCCGCGTGTCAACCGCACAACGGCGCCGCCGCCCACGTCGCCAAGGCCCCACGAATCTCCCTCGGCGATCGTGTGTGTCCCTTCCCGGCCGAACAACAGAATGCGCGAGCGATTATTGGGATACTGAACCCGATGATTGCTGGGCATATTCAGATTGCGATGGAAGTTGTCGATCATGGGATCCATAAACCCGCTCATTCGTCCCATCACGGGGACGAAAGCGCCCAGGGCTATGGAGTCGGTCACGGCATAAAAGACGCGCGCATTGACGCGCAGCCATTCCCCATCGATGATGTATTCTTGGGAATCATAGCCCCACAGATTCGCCCAGTGCGCGTCGAAGGTTGTGTCCCATGTTCCTTGTGGATGACACGGTTGGCCCAGGAACAGCGCGCTGGGGCGGAGAATATGACCGGGCGACATGGAGGGCGCCGTCAGATGGCCGTTACCGACATTATCGGTGCTTTCACTCCCGGCGGGCCCGGCGAAAAGAAGCGGCAGGGGAAGGGCGAGCGTCAGGAAAACCAGGATTGGTTTCCCCGCCAACCTGAATTTGAAATGCGAAAAAAACAGCATGGCGCATGATCGCACGATGGACGAAGGGGGCAATCAGGTAAACCCTTGTTTTGCGGGGCGAAAACTCTTGCCTGCTATTCGGGCGCCAGCGGAATGACCATGTTCCACGTATGGCAGGCGCGCTGCCAGCCGCCGGGGCCGTCCGCCGTGGCGGCGAAGAGATGGGTGGGCTTCCCCTCGTGAAAGAGCAGTTGCGGACGCTCCAGCGAACCCTGGGTTGTGACCGCACCGTCCGTCCAGCGGAGGGTGCGGGAATAGGCTTTCGGCGAATCGTGCAGGCGCCAGTGAATGCCGTCGTTCGAGCGCGCCTGCGCGCCGGCATGATCCTCGCCCGTGAGTTTCCCGGTCATATCGTTGAAAAGCATGTGGAAGAGCCCCTCCTGCCGCCAGACATAAGCGTCCTCGTAAGCGATTCCCGCGTCGCCGAAAACGA
The DNA here is from genome assembly GCA_016199105.1 of Lentisphaerota bacterium. Lineage (GTDB taxonomy): Bacteria > Verrucomicrobiota > Kiritimatiellia > JAAZAB01 > JAAZAB01 > JACQHI01. The sequence continues at coordinate 2,601 of JACQHI010000410.1, forward strand.
TGGGGCCGTCGGGCCCGAGCCGCTCGAAAGGCGCGCCGGGCGAGGCGGCCATGGCGACGCCATACTGGATCGGGGCCGTGTCGGCTGAGGTTGACTTGTACAGCAGGAGAATGCGCCCGTCGTCCAGCACGCAGGGCGCCGGATTGGTCGTGAGCAACCGGTCCCAGTGCCCTTCTCGAACGTCGAGGCAGGGCGCGTCCGACCGCCGCCAGGGGCCATCCAACGATGGGGCCGTGGCCAGGCCGATTCGTTGATTGCGCCGGGCCTGACGCGCAAGCTCCGGAGAGACGGGCGTCCCGGCGGCGGGGCGTGCGGCGTCATAGGTCGTTCCCGTGTAGAAGAGGAGATAGGTGTCGCCGTATTTGTGGATGCTGGGATTATGCGTCATCATTCCGTCCCAAAAGCCGCCGCCCCGGGGGGGAAATACGTCGCCCCGATAGCGGAACGGTTGTTCGGGATGCGGACTGACGGCATGCACGATCCGGGAATTCGTGAGCCAGTTCGGCGAAAAAGGGACCGTCTTTTCCCACAACGACGCGAACATGTGGCACAGCCCGTTCGAATCGCGCAGGACGGAGCCGCACCAGATCCAGGCGTCCTCGCGGCGAAAACCGCCTCCGATCGGCGCGGGGAGCAGGCGTTGAAGGAAGGGTTTCATTGGCTAAAGCGGGCTGTGCCCATCGCGTCAGTATGCTCCGATGTGATTCGTGCTTGATTCCGCTAAAAAACCCCGGATTAACGTCGCGTGAGGTCACGCGGCCTACAAAAAAAAGACCGTTTTGTAGGCCCGGTGACCCCACCGGGCGGGTTTTTCAGCGGAATCTATACTTCAACAGTCGTAAGCTCGTCAGGGCGCTCGACAAGGCCATCATAGCCCTTGCCGCCGTAGCCGCGCCGCAGTTTTGCGACAACGTCATCCCCGAGTGGCGAACCGTGGATGAGCACAATCCGGCGGATGCCGCCATCGAGAGCGATATCAACAACCTCCGAGATGTCGGCGCTGACGCCATGGAACGGGTGCGAGGCGTCCCCTTCCTTGAAATTGAGGGAAACGAGGCCTGTCACAAACGTGTCGACGCCTTTAGCCAATTCCCGCAACTCAGGACAATCCGCCGCATCACACAAGAAGAGCACACTGCCGTCAGCCGTGTCGATTCGGTAGGCAAGCGTGGTCAGGTATGGACCGATATGGGGAACTTCCACGGCTGTTGTTTTCCAGCCATCCCCCGTGACAACCGCGCGTGAATCGAGGTCATGAGCTTCGACCTTGATGTCTGGCCGCGGCAGCTTTCCGCCTCTCTCGACATGTCCGTGATGGCTGACGGGGTGTTCCCGTCGCGCAACAATATCGGGGAAGAACGCTCCTTCCTCCCCAAAGAGTCGATTGGCGAACTCAACCGTCGGTGGCGGGCCAAAGACCCTGAGGGGTGGAAGGTCGCCAGGGTCGAGATCGAACCGAAGCAGCGCGAAGCATGGGAAATCAACGGTATGATCCGAATGATGGTGAGTCAGGAAAACCGAATCGATCTGTGTAGGCCGCATTCCCATCCGCGCCATTTTGTAGGTTGTGCCAGGGCCGCAATCAACCATGATCCGTTTGTCACCGAACTCGAGAACGCAGGAAGTCCCGTAGCGTTCGCCCATTCGGCTGGGACGCGGACCGCCGTTTCCGAGAATATGCAGCTTCATATGATCGTTACCGTGTGGCCTTTCAGTTCTTGTGTGATCGAATTGGTCTTCTCGCCACCAACGTTACTGCGCACCGGCGCGAGGCCCGCTGCGGGCCTCGTGTACGTGTGCCGCCGATTGTTGGGCTTCTTAAGAAATTGCCATCGTCGCTACTCGATCGTCGTGGGCAGTCTGTCCGTCTGCCAATATATCGTGACTGGATTTCCGAATCGGCTGTGGGGGTACCGTTTGCGCGTGGCGTTCAGGACAGCCGTTGCCCCTTCCGCATCTTTTCTCAAGATATGCACTTCGATAGTCCTCAGCACGTATTTATCATCAAGGACACCGTCTTCGAGGACTACGCGAGAAAGGCATTGGTCTGCCGCTACCGGATCCTCTCTGAATTTCGTGTACCACAACGCCAAGTCAAGATTGAGGCACCGGGAAGCATCTGCTTTCGGATATAGCTGCATCATCAGAGTCGCGATTTGCTCAGCCTTTACAGCATCTTCCATTGGGAATTCTACGCACCACCGTCCCAAGACAAGCAGGCTGTCTGGCGCGTAGGGGAAGTCGCGATGCTTGCCTAGAGGCTCCAAGTTCGCGGCTGCCTCTTTAAATGCTGCGCGGTGCTGCTCCCTCCATGTACGCTTTGTCTCTTCATATGTGGGGATGGAACGATCAATTGCATAAAGAAGATGAGTGCCTAAGCTGAACGCGACGTAGTCACGATAGGAGGTAGCTGGAAACAACTCCAAGAAGGATTTGGCTTTGCTCTGTTGATGAGGCTGCAGCCGCGCTTGGAGGGGGGGATGAAAGAGAAGCTCGGTTATATTGTTTGTGCGAAGGAACTCCATAGCGCGTTGGTGTTCAGCATCAAGGGCTTCAATCCGACCTTTCATTCGAGCTTCATGCCCCCCGAGGGCAATAGAGATCGTGTAATCACCAACCTGTTCTGATGGCCAGTATTGCGACACTGCCGTGGCACGCATGTCGCTCGGACCGATGATGATAGCAACCACTTGATCCCATCTTTGACCGGGATCAAGTACCGCATATGATGGCATGGAGTCCTTGCAGAGTTCTGATCTAGGAGAAATAGATACTCCGCTTGGGTCGATTATCGTTATTGTCATGCCTGCAAGCCTGACGGCATGATTTGTTCGATTTACGACCGAGACCCTATAGAGCAGTGGTTCACAATAGAGGCTCGATCCTCGTATAGTGATCGTAGTCACCCGGACATCGCTTGCGGTTGCCAACGGGATCTGCGTGTCTAGTTCTGGATGCGGCGATATAGCTGGTGCCGCTGTCGGGGCAAGGATGAAGAGCGCAAGTATCAGCGCAGGCATGCAGCGAAGTAGCGGCACTCTACTGGTTTTGTAGTTCTTCATTTGTCTGGGTCGCCTTGTTGGGCGCTTTTTATTAATCCCATACATGGCCAGTAACAAACAGAATCGCTATGGCAACAAAGAAAGATGCTGGAGCCATAAACAGACACGCCGCACCGATCCATCCAGGATGAAGATTCGATTTTGCGTTGATTATCATTAACGGACCGCTTGCCCAGATCGACGACATGGCAGTAATCGCATATCCAATTAGCGTCGCATGGTAACCATTATTTCTTACGAACAGACCAACTCCGATGATCGCAAGGATTGCATTCAATGCAAGCCAAGATAAGAGGGTGATATTCAATGCGCGCGTTTTGCTTTTCGCCGTTCTCGCCCTCAGAAGGATCATGAAGAGAACGGCTGTTGGCAAATACATTATTATGAACAACCTAGCCATCAGCATTTACCTGTCATGCAGCTTCTTTGTCCGCTCGCCCAACATGATATTAGCCATCATGCATAGCATCCCAAGACCGTCTCCGGGGAAGCTGTTCCAATATTTCGTCGTTGACAATACGCGACTTATAGCCGAAATTGAGGCCTAGCAACTTATTCGTGGAGGCATGATATGCGTCAGACAGAGCGACGGGCGGTGGCTCCGGTGAACCCGCCGTCGCCTCGTGTGTCCTGACGCTTCGCTGCCACAGGGTAGGGTGGAGCGAGGGCAGAGGTATGTGATTTCCCAACAGTTCCGCGGCATCCCGCTGGCTTCACGACCGGATCGTTCAACATCTCCCGTTTCATCGGACACCTCCCTGTCGGCTACCCACCGCTGCTCGCTCCCCGACGTCAGCGAAAGGTTACTTGACCCGTTCCTTGGAAAGCAAGACCGTTTTCGCGCCGCATTGGGAACGCGCCGCAGGTGTTCAACCGTGGCCCCGGGTTCCACCGAACCGCCGTGTGGGTCGGGCGATGGTCATCCGGAACGAGACCGCGGACAGGAAATCGCCGTGACGGCGATCCTGACGCCCCGGCATGTGGTCGGAACGACTGGTTAAGGTGCTAATTGGCCGCGGGTCCAGGGGTTCAAGAGCGGGTCTTTCGTCTGTTCCATCCATGCGAGCAAGCGTCCGCGAAGCTGCCGGAGCGGGGGCAAGCAAATCGGATCGGCGGCGCGATTATGCCGTTCGGCGGGGTCGGCGGACAAATCGTAAAGCTCGTCCTCTGCGGTCGCGTTCCAGACATATTTCCAGTCCCGATCCCGCACCATGCGCTGGCTGTACAAGCCGAACTGGTTGCCGTGATAGGTGGAAAAGATATCGCACCTTGGCTCGGCTGTCCCGTTGAGGAGGGACAGGAGGTCGCCGCCTCTGAACGTGGAGGGGCTTTCGACCCCGGCGGCCCGGCAGAAGGTCGTGGCGAGATCGAGCGCATGCGACACAAAATCGCGGCAGACCGTTCCGGGTTCGATGCGGCCCGGCCAGCGCAGGATCAGCGGCACCCGGACGACATCGTCATACATGACGAAATGCTTGTCGATCATGCCGTGACCGCCGCACATGTCGCCATGGTCCGTCGTATAGACCACCAGCGTGTTATCGGCGATTCCCAGACGATCGAGGCAGGCGAGAATGCGTCCGATTTGAGCGTCCATCAGGGAAATGACGCCGAGGTAGCGACCGACAATGGGGGCCCAGTCCTTCCAGGTCCAGGCGTCGAGTTTCCACGTCCGGCGCTGCTGGCGCTGAATATAGGGTTTGCCGTCGAGCGGATCGGGGAAACTGGGCCAGGGCGGGATGGCGGCCGGCGGATACATGGAAGCATAGGGCTCAGGGACCACGTTGGGCAGATGCGGCTCCGAGGGATCCCAGCGGATGAAAAATGGACGAGGATCCGTGCCGGCATTTTCGATTAGGCGTATGGTCCGGTCGGCGCCCCAGGCCAGGCCCGACTGGTCCGGGGTAATGGCGGCGTCCGTTTCGCCGAACCAGCCGTTGAGATGGGGAATGGGCGGCAAGCCTTGCGCAGAGCGCCATTTCCCATATTCGTTTTCGTCCACAAACGTGTCGAATCCGTAATCCGCCGGAGTTCGTGAGCGGCTGACATGCCATTTTCCGACATACCCGAGGCGATAACCGTTTTGCCGGAGGACCGCCGAAAAACTGGGCAGAGTCTCGGGGGGCGGCCGGGGCGCCTCGGTATCGTAATTGGCGATGCACAGGTGTTCCGTGGCCCATTGGGAATGCAGCAGGCAGTTGCGCGCGGGTACGCACAACGGGATGGGCGTGAAGGCGTGCGTGAAATTCACGCCCTCGGAAGCCAGGCGGTCCAGCACGGGCGTTTGGAGCAGGGGGTGTCCGTTGACGCCCAGGCAGTCGTAGCGATGCTGGTCGGAGTGGATGAGAAGGATATGGGGCTGTTGGGGCATGCGAGCAAGACAATGGTTCACGGTTCAATGGTTCACAGTTATCTTATCAGTAGAGCAGGGATATCTTCAATCCCGAAACCGGAACAGATCGGTGAGCAGCCGTTTTCGACCGGCGTCCTTCACCCAGGCGAGTTCCTTCCGGCGCATGGCTTTGCGCCGGGCCGGCGAGCGATCGTCGGCGCCCGTCAGGTGATGACAGCCATGCGCGATGTAGAGCGCCAGCTCGTGAAGGGCGCCGCCGTGTTTCGGACCCTCGACCAGGGCCCGCTCGATATTGACGAATATCTCGCCTCTTCGAGCGGCGCTCCCGGGGCCGGGTTCGTAGGCGAGGCTGATCACATCCGTCGGATGGCCGCGTTGAAACAGTTCGCGGTTGAGCCGGACGATGCCCGGCTCATCGGTGATGACGAGAAGGACCTCGCCCCAGGGCGGGGCCGGGGAAAGCCGGGCAACCTCAACCATGAAGCGCCGCAGGAGCTTCCGGAGTCGCATGCCGCTCACCCGCAGCCGCGCCTGGCGATTGATGACTTCGATATTCATGGACGGGGTAGCTGATCCGGCTGTGGAGCATGGTGGTCAGCGTGAAGACGAACGTTTTTTGGATGACGTTGATTTCCGCCAGGGTCAGCGGGCAATCGCTAAACTGGCCGTCGCGCAGTTTTTCGGCGATGATGTCGTTCACGATATCCTCGATATGGCCGGGTGTGACTTTTTCGAGCGACCGTGACGCCGCCTCGACGGCATCCGCCATGCCGATGACGGCGGTTTCCTTCGATTGCGGTTTCGGGCCGGGATACCGGAAATCCTCTTCGCTGACCGGCGCCTGGCCGTTGGTTTTGAACAGGCCGTGAGGCTCGGGATCCTTGCGCGCGCTGGCCTTGTGAAAAAAATAATAGACCAGTCCGGTGCCGTGATGTTGTTGAATTGCCGCCACCACCGGCGTGGGCAGGCGGTATTGCAGGCCGAGACTGACCCCCTCCTTGACATGGGAGATGATGACCAGCGTGCTCATGCTGGGGGAAAGATCGTCGTGCGGGTTGCCGGAAAACTGGATGTTTTCGGAGAAAAACTCCGGCTTCACCAGTTTTCCAATATCGTGGAAATAGGAGGCGATGTTGGCCAGCAACGGGTTGCCGCCGACCGCCGTCACGCCCGCCTGGGCCAGGTTGGCCACCATCTGGCTGTGATGATTGGTCCCCGGGGCTTCGTGGGCGAGGCGCTGGTGGAGGGGGTGGGCCATGTCGGAGAGCTCCAGGAGCGTGATATCCGTCGAGATGCCGAAGAGG
>JACQHI010000408.1 GCA_016199105.1 Lentisphaerota bacterium
GCCACCGGCTCCATCACCACCTCGAACGACGAGGTGTAGCCCAGCACCACGCCCGCCTTCAATTGCTCGAAGCCGTTGATCAAGCTGACGCCCCACACCTCGAAATTCTTTCCGAAAAACTCCTCCCCGTTGCACTTCACCGAAAATCGCAGGTTCGTCGCTGCGTTGCCGGCTTCCAGCGCCACCAGCGCCACGACGTTCGTGCCCGCGCTCACGTCCAGCACGTTCGTCCCGCTGGCCTCAAAGATCGCCATCCCCTTCGACCCCGCCGTCCGGGTCACCTCCAGGCTGAACATGTTCGTGCCCGCGTCCGCCGGAAGGATTGTTACGGTGATGTTTGTGGAGGTCCCTGGAGCGATCCGGACCGGCAATGAAATATCGGCGCCCAACACCGGAAAGCCCAGGCCGGGAACGACCGGATAGTAACCATCCAGGTCCGCGTTCAGAAAGCCCCACACCGTCCCGGCTGGCATGCCGGCGAAGATGGTCAGATTTGTCGAGCCGGTAATCGTTTGGGTCGGCAAACCATCACCGAACGCCAAGATTTCCGCGTTGGTATTGTATCCTCCGCCATCCACGTTCGCCAGCAAGCGCAGTTGGATATTGTCGCCGCACGGCGACGGCGTCACGGTCAGGGTGAGATTGCTCGAACTTCCCTTGACCAGGAAATTCACCGGAGACGACTCCACATGCATGACCGTGAAATTGGTAATCAGCAACGGCCGGCCATAGACCTCAAAGGCCAATTGCATGTCCCCTGCTTCGCTGCTGAGCGCTTCCGCCGCGATCGGCAATTGAGAACCCCAGAGCGCCCGGGCTTCCGAGAGCAGAATGGCCGTGGAGTTACCTGCCCCGCCCCCAGCGGGGTCGCCGAACTTGGCCAGGCCGGTCCCACCCAGGCTGTTCGTCAGCACGCACCGGATGTCGCCCGCCACGCCGTCAGGCGAAAGCATCACATACACGTTGCGCGGCCAGGAGTCGGAAATCGCCCGGAATTTTTCTGCCAGTTCCAAGAGAATCGCCTCGAAATTCGTTGAGGCACACTCCTGCCCGTTGAGATTGACGCTCAGGCGGAGATTGTCCGGCTCGTCGCTATACATATCGGAGCGGAGGATGACGTTCGTGCTCCCAAAAATCTCCCGCTCGCCCTCGTCGCTGTCGTTGAATGCGACTTCGCCAGAGCCGCTGACGGTTGAAAGCGACAGGGAAAGCGTATTCGTGCCCTGGACCAGGTCGGGCGGCATAATATCCACCGCCACATTGGTGGTGTGGCCCCACCAGATAAAGTCCAGGGGGCTGATCGCCACATCCACCACCGTGAACACATTGGAGGCCAGCACGCCTCCGCCTACGTCCGGATACTCCGGCGTGACAAGCCCGGGAAGGCCCGCCAGGAGCCGCATGTTCTCGTATTCGGAACTCGCCTCCTTGCCCCGAACCAACACACGATCGCCCGACAGGACCGTGGTATTCGTCTCCTCCCGGGCGATGGGGTCCATCGGCGCAAACACCGCGAAACAGGCCGAGCCAGTGCCTCTGACGGTGGCAATGCTCAACTCGATCGGCCCCAGGTCCAGCCCGGAAGGCTGACTGAACACCTGCACATACACTTCCTGCCCTTTGCGCAACAGCCCCACCGGCTCCACCGTGAGCCCCGCCACCGTGAAGTTGGTCAGAACCATGGACACGCCATTCAGCGAGACGGAAAGCGCCAGGTTGCCCACCTCGTCGCTCGCCTCCACCCCGATAATTTTCACGCCCTCGAAGCCCGCCGTCGCCGGCCGGGTGTTCGTTCCGCTTTCGAACTGCGCCGCGCCGAAGGACCCATTGATCCTGCCAAGGTTCAGGAAAAAGTTGGTCGAGGCAAAGCCCAAGGGCGTCACCGCCACGGCCAAGTCGCCGGTCGCGCCCTTGCCCACCCATGAGAACCCCAGCATGGCTTCCGCCTTCACCACCGTGAAGCGCTCCTCGACAAGAACTTCCGCGTTGGTGGAAAGGACTTGCAGGCGGATATTGTCCGGCTCGGAACTCTCGAGGCCGCCGTAAATGTTGATCGCCGCGCTGCCGGCGATGGAGAGTTCCTGCGCCCCGCCGAAATCGTAGAAGTCCGCCCGGCCCGCTCCCGCCGCCGTTTCCAACCGCAACCGGACCTCCAGCCCTTCCGGCAGCAGAGCCGTCACCTGCGCCGCCCGCGTGCCGCCGAGCAATAGCCCGTCGAACGGCTCGATGGCAAGCTGGGCGACGGCGACCTGGACCTCGTCATACACGGTGAATTCGCCGTCCCCGACC
>JACQHI010000409.1 GCA_016199105.1 Lentisphaerota bacterium
CAGCGCCTGGATGACGTAGTGATGATGCATCGCGTCATGGCAGGTCACGACGATCGCGTCCGGCCGGGTTTCGCGGACCATCCGGTCGAAGTCGTCCGGCGCATACGCCGGGAGCGAGAGTTTATGGGTCCGGTTGCAGCCGTCCAGCCGGGAGCGATCCTTGTCCAGCATGCCCACCAGTTCGGCCTGCCGCTTGTAGGTGTTCAGAATGGAATCCATGAACATCCACAGGCCGCGATTGCTGACGCCGCAGATGGCGTAACGCTTGCGCTTCATGATGCCTCTCCTCTGTTCATTCCCGGCCCTCCAGCAAACGCAGGTGCCGGCCGAGATGGTCGCGAAGCAGGTCGCGGTAAAGCGAGTCGTGCGTCCGCAAGATCTCCAGGATGACGTCACGGAACGGGCGCCCCTGCTCCGTCTTGCCCTGCGTCAACACGGCGCCGAAAGTGACGTGGAGAATCTGGCGGCCGGCCGGCCGGTTCAGATACCCGTCTTCCAGATCGGCGTCGGCCAGGCGCTCCGGAACATCGGACCGGGTCGCCGACACATGGTAGGACGCCCTGTCCTCGTCATAGCGGCCGCGGCAATAGGCGGCCAGGGAACGAAAAAACGGCCGGTCGGAACGGCAGACGGCCCGGAGGGCTTCGAGATAGCTCGTGCCCGCGGTCTTCACATGCAAATGCTCGCCGCTCAGCCGGCCCAGGATGGGATAGAGGGAGAATTTGTCGGAGCCGCTGTGGATGCTGATCTTATAGGGGCCGCAAAACCGGGCCACAGCCGCATGCACGCGGTACTGGCGTTCGAATTCGGCAATATCGCCCGTGTAATCCACGCCCTTCTCGAAATCGCCGATGAACCGGGGCGCCACGCTGACGACCTTCAAGCCCCGTCGTTTGAGTTCCAGGCCGACGAACAGATGTTCCAGGGGCGAGGTGGGCGACGCCGTCTCGTCCACCGAAATTTCCACCTCGAACGGCGTGTCGCGACAGGCCTCGACGACCGCCCGATACAGGACCGCGCTGTGAGCCAGGGCGCCGCCATACTTGACCAGCGCCCGTTTCAAGACGACGGCATCCCGGAAAGCCAGCGGCCTGTCACCGCCCACATCGAAAGTTTTGCCCCGATACAGCTCCAGGATATCGCCGGCCTTGAATCCCCATCGGGCCTCCAGTCCGCGCATCGCCTCATCCAGGTCCGCGCCGGCCAGGCGATCCGCCGCGTTGTTCACATGGGCGGAGGGATCGAGGGTGAACATCCGGAAACCCGCCTGCGCCATGCGCCCAACATCCTCCGCCGTCTGGAGATGATCGGCATCCGCCCCCCACGGTGTGTCCCAGCCGGCGCGCTCCACCGCCTGCGCGGCGGCGCGCAGGACATCGGCCGGCTCCCGTTGTGTCCGTTTGAGTTCGCGGATGGATTGCTGGGCAAACACGGGCAGGAAGGAGGTTCCCCGAACCGCCTCGATATGACCGGGGGTGGCCAGACCGAGGCGGTCGCCGAACCCGAAGGAGCGCTTCAGCCCCAGGACTTCCGCTGATGTCATGAATCCTTTCCTATTTCAACTCGCGATGCCGGGCGGCGATCGTGTCAGCCAGGGCTTCCAGGGCGCGACTATCGTTCTCGCCGGGAAGGCCGCGGCAGAGCACGGTGGGCAGAACTTCCACCTTCAAGTTCGGAATCAAGGCCGACAAGTGTTCGATCACCTTGCTGTTCCAGCCGTAGGAGCCGATGATGGAGGCATAGCGCAGCTTGGGGCTCAACGCGTTGGCGAGATGCGTGGCGAAAAAAATGGCGGGATGGGGCCCCATGAACACGGTGGGGGTGCCGATCACGATGGTGGCGGCATCGACCAGGGCAATGGCCAGTTTTCCGATATCCGTAGAGGCCATGTTAAAGCAGTGGACTTTGACGTTCCGCTCCGTCAGGGCCGACACCAGCATCTTGACCATCTTTTCCGTGCTCCCATGCATGGAAATATAGGGCAGCACAACCTCGTTTTTGGGGACTTTTCCGACCCAGTCCTCGTAAGCCTCCAGGATGAACGCCGGGCGGTCATAGACGGGGCCGTGACTGGGCGCGATGAGATCGAGGGGGTGGGCCTTCACCTTTTCCATGTTTTTCTTGATGACGGTCCGGAACGGCATCATGATTTCCGCATAATAGCGTTTCGCGGCTTCATAGACCTTGCCCTCGTCGGCCACCGTCAGGTCGGATGTCGCCAAATGGGCGCCAAAAAAGTCGCAACTGAACAGAATCCGGTCCTCCATAAGATACGTGCACATGGTTTCCGGCCAGTGAACCCAAGGCGTGTAGAGGAATTCCAGCGTCTTGCCGCCCAGATCGACGATTTCACCGTCCTGTACGATCCGGATGCGGTCGGCGGAAACGCCCAGATGTTCCGTCAGCATGGGCTTGGCCTTCGCCGAGGCCAGGACTGTCGCTTCCGGATACCGGTTCAGGACGAACGGTATCGCGCCGGAGTGGTCCTGTTCGGTGTGATGGGAGACCACAAAATCAAGGCGCTTCACTTCCGCCAGTTGCGCCGCCAGCACGTCGGTCATGCTCGGATCCACCGTATCGAGCAAGGCCGTCTGGCGGGAACCCCGTATCAGATAGGCGTTGTAACTCGTTCCATCGGGAATTGGAATCAGGGAATCGAACAGGCGCCGATCCCAGTCCACCGCACCGCCCGCCAGAACGTCGTTCCGGAGCGTTCGCATTTTCATGGCCACAGTCCTCCTTCGTTGTAACGACTCATTCCCCTTTGTCTTTACCATAATCTTTACCACGTGGCAAAGATTACGGCAATGATCCGGCTGCCTGCGGTTTTTCATCATGCGACCTCCCGCCCGGCTCCGCCTCATCGCCTTCCGGCAGACGGGGAATCAACAAGAGAAGACCGGCGATCATCCAAAACGGTTCGGCGATCCGGATGATGATGAAACTATTGACGGAAAGCGAATGCGCCAGCATCGCCACGATGCCGCAAAAAAAACCGAGAGCCGCGCCTTTGAGCAAGGGCTGATCGCAACGGCGATGCACGCTCCATATTTCCTTCAGCAACCGCCAGATCATGAACAAAAACGCCGCCAGACCGACAATCCCGGTTTCGGCCAGGACGCGGAAATATTGACTGTCGATGAAATGCGTTCCCGTCACCCCGCGGCCGAACAGGGGATATTGGGCCCACACCCGGATCGCCTGCCCATACGACACAAGGCGCGCGGAAGCGGACGAATCCAGGTCCACGCCGCCAACCCGGACGGCATATTCATCGCCCCTCTGGAACGTTTCCATGACACGGTCCTGCACTTTGGCCGGAATCAACGGATACCCCAGCAGCAACGCCGCGACGGCGCCCGCCAGAACGACTCCCACGAGCAGGCGTTGGGGACTGAACGCCAGGAAGGCCAGAAACCCGGCGAGCAAGGCGATATAGGAGCCTCGCGAGAGGGTGAAAAGCAACGGCGGCAGCGCGAAAAGGAGAAGGCCCCCGGACACGGCCTTCACGGGGAACCGCTTGTCCGTCAGCAGGATGCCGAAGGCGATGCACATCAGGAGGACGATATACCCGCCGAACGTATTGGGTTCGGCCGGATCGAACGGGGCCGTCACGCGGCCATGCCCGGTCAGATCGATCTGCGTGTAGCCGTAGATCAGGACGAAGAAAAAAGCCCATAACATGGCCTTCAGGATGCGACGAATGGTCTGCCGGCTGCGCACATGGGCCAGGATCATGAAGAACAGAAAGAAATATTCGAAGTATTTCAGATTGTGGAAAAGGCCGGCTTCCCACCTGACGCGGCCGGCGATCACCCCCAGCAATGTCGCCACGACGCACGCCAGCACATAGAGAATGATGGCGCGGTTCACCGGGGTTTTCAAAATCCCGAAGTGCCGCCGCTGATAGGCCGTCCGCAACACCCAGCCGCAACCGACAGCGACGATCAGCATGTCCTCCAGTCTCATAACGATGCCCCCGGCGCCTTCTCCGCCGGCCCTTCCGGTGGCGAGCGGCGAGCCGATCTCGGGGCTGAAGAGCATGGCAAAAACGATGATCAGGAGGGAATCGGAGCCCCGGACAAAACTGACGCCCAGGGCGACGAACGTCAGGCTGATCAGCGTCGCG
>JACQHI010000011.1 GCA_016199105.1 Lentisphaerota bacterium
CTGCCCGCCGTCTTCTCCCCGGACGGCGGCCAGTCCCGGGCGACGTGGCCGCCCTACAACAAAGGCCTCATGATGTCGACGGCGGCGGCTCGACCGGAGGTGGTGGCACCTCCGTCACAGCGGGAGAGCCCGCAGCGCCCTCTGTTCCACCCGACAGCATGGCCATGACTTCCTTTTGCACGGGTTCAAGCTGATCCAGACTCAACGCGGGATCCACAATGATAAAACTTTCACCGGTCTTCCGGTGTTCATACACACGGACCCTGACGCCGTCTTCCCGGACCTGCACAGCCCGCTCCACGAGAATCCGCCGCCGCTCCAGCATGACGGCCAGAATGAACATGCTGTTTTTCTTCACGGCATCCCCTTTTTCCATCAAGCCGCGGAGCAGGGATTCCGCCGTCTCTTTTTTCAGGGGTTCGGGCGGCGGGGGGGGCGGCAGGCGAAACACGCCCTTCCAAGAACTGACCGCCTCGACGGCGGCATTCTGGCCGGCCCAGCACGGCTCGCAGAAATCCGACCGCTCATAGCCGTCTTTTCCGAACACCAGCCGGGACATGGTCGCTTGATGGTCGGCGAACAACGTCTGGCACTGGGCGCAGGCCTTCCCGATCGCCTTGATATCCCAATCCTGATTAAGCATCGTTCATCACCCAGTCTTTGCATTGCCGGAAATACAGCCAGCCGGAAACGACGGTCACCACGGCCACCAGCCCCGAAATGGCATGGGTGACATAACTGAAATACAGGTTATAATACTGCTTCAGGAAATCGCCCAGCGCCTGGGGCGTCAACAGGAGCGGCAGGATATCCTCCCGGACCGCCAGTCCAAGGATAATCGTGATGATGGCGATAATCTGCCAGATGGTTTTTTGTTTGCCGACCGAGCCCGCCGGAATGATCTGACCCCGGTTCGCCGCCAGTATTCGCAGGCCGGTCACCAGCAACTCCCGCGTGATGATGATCACCACGATCCACGCCGGCACGATCTGCGCGATGGACACAAAACTGATGAACGCGGCGCACACGATGATTTTATCGGCCAACGGATCCATCAACTGGCCGAACACCGTGATGCCGCAATCGCTCCGGGCCAGGCGGCCATCCCAGTAATCCGTGATCGCCGCCACGACAAACGTGATCAAGGCGAGCGTTTTCCCGAAGGGAATGACAGGGATGGACAGAAAGAAGGTCATCACGAAGGCCAGCACCAGCCGGCTGAGCGTCAGTTTATTGGAAATATTCATATTGGCGGCGCAAAACCGCAGGTTGTTCGGTTCACGGTTATGAGGCTCCTTGAACAGCAGTTACAAGACGTCCGCACACATATCATAATCCCGGTGGGCGGTAAAGCGCGCTTTCACAAATCGGGCCGGCTGCAGGGCCCTGGCCTTGAGCCGGACCACGCCATCCACCTCCGGCGCTTCGCGTTCGGAGCGGCCGATCCACCCCCCCTTCCGGCGCGCGTCAGGCGCTTCGACCAGGATCTCGGCCGTTTGGCCGACCCGCGCCCGGTTGTTCCGGTCCACGATTTTCCGCTGGACAGCCATCAGGCGTGCCCGCCGTTCCTCCGCGAGCGCTGCGGGGACAGGGTCCGGCAGGGACGCCGCGGGCGTGTTTTCCTCGGGGGAAAACACGAACGCGCTCAGGTGCTCGAAACGAATCTCCTCGATAAAATCGAGCAGCGTCTGAAAATGCCGATCCGTCTCCCCGGGAAAACCCAGCAGGCACGTCGTCCGCAAGGCGATTCCCGGCAACCCTTCACGCAAACTCCGGATGAGCGCGCGGTACGCGTCCGGCGAGCCCTTCCGGTTCATCGTCCGCAAAATCCCGGCATCGCAATGCTGGATGGGAATATCCAGGTACCGGCACACCTGCTTCACCGCCGCCATGGCATCGAGGATCGCCGGCGTCATGCGGTCGGGATGCGCGTACAAGAGACGGATCCAGAACCGGCCTCCCAGACGGCCCAACGCTTCCAACAGCGCCGGCAAACCGGTCGCCGGAGAAAGGTCCCTTCCGTACGACAGGATATCCTGCGAAATTAGATTGAGTTCCAGGGCGCCATGGGCCAGCAGGTCTTCCGCCTCCTTCAGGATCTCCAGGAGCCGACGCGACCGATATCGGCCACGGATCAGGGGAATGGCGCAATACGAACAACGGGAATCGCAGCCCTCCGCCACCTTGATATACGCATACGACTTGCCGGTGAACCGCACCCGCGCCGGCGGCGGATCGATGACCGCCGTGGACTCGGCGGCAATGTCAAAGAGCGCCGTCTGTTCCCGCAGCAGGCGCCGGAGAATATCCGGAATCCTCTCCACGTCATCCAGGCCGATGAAGGCATCCACAGCCGGGTAACTCTCGCGCAAGGCGCGTCGGTATCGCTGCGGCATGCAGCCCGCCACAACGATATGCCGGCCCGGCCCGGCCGCCTTCCAGGCGCAGACCTGCCGGATGGCCCCATCCGATTCCTGCCGGGCATCCCGGATGAAGGCACAGGTGTTGACGATGACGATGTCCGCCTCGTCCGGCGAGGGCGCCAGCGTGAATCCGGCGTTTAAAAGCCGGGTGGCCATGACCTCGGAATCGACGAGATTTTTCGCGCAGCCCAGGCTGATGAACCCCACGGACACGACGGGGGCGCTGGGGGGATCTTGCTTCAATTTGCGCAACATTTATTTCAAGGGGCGGCCGGCGATGCCGGCACGGATCGCAGACGGCGATTGACGGCGTTCAGACCGGTTTCCGCATATTGGGTCCAACCGCTCTTCGGATTCGCGGCAAGGAAATCCTCGTACACCGCGCGGGCTTCCGGGAAACGTTTGAGCCCGGCCAGGCATCGCGCCTTCCCGAACATCGCCTGCGGCATCAGCCGGTGATCCGGACGCTTTCCGAGAAACGCGGTGTAAGAATTCAGCGCGTCCTCGTTCTGCTCCTTCGCCTCCTGGCACACCGCCACGCCCAGCTCGGCCACGGCGGCCAACGGATGGTCGGGATACTGCTGAAGAAATTGCACATAGACGCCAAACGCGTCATCGTAGGCCTCCGCTTCATACTGCCGCACCGCCATGGCCAGTTTCGCGAGCGGAACGGACTTGGAGTCGGGATACTGGCTGACGAGCTCCTCCAATTGTTTCTGGGACTGCGCCACCGAAAGCATTTGTGACGCCTTCTCCTCGGCCCGCTGCCTGCCGCCGACATAGCCGCCCACGCCCAAAATGACCGCCCCCGCGATGACCACGCCGATCGCCACATACAGACCGTTCTGCCGCCAGTACGTTTTGACAGCCGCGATGGAGTCATCATTGCCAGGTTGACTGGCCGTTTCGCCGGTTGGTTTTATCTCTGCCATCTGCCTTTTTCCTTTTTACTTCTATCATGGCGCAAGGGTACCCCGGGCGCGACTTGAACGCGCGACCTACAGATTAGGAATCTGTCGCTCTGTCCACCTGAGCTACCGGGGCACGTGCCGCGCCGCAGTGGTTTGAGCACTGGACGACGGGGTGAAGCTACACCATCGCCGGGACGCCGTCAACCGCCACTTCCAGTATTTTCAGACTTGTATTCCCACCTTCTCCTGTCATTTTACCGGCATGACAGACGAGCTTCATGCGCGCAGATCGGCCGGCGACGAGCCGGTTTTCAACACGTTTCGGCGCCAGCCGTTGCGTCCGTTTTACTCGCCGGTTGAATTCCAGATTGGCGTCGCGCTGCTCGCTTTGCTGGGCGGGATCGCCGGCTGGGTCGCATGGCAAGGGGCCCATCCGGACCCGGAACTTTTCAACGGTCAATCGCGGCCGTTCGAGGATCAAGGACAACCCACACCCGTATATAAACGCCCGCTTTGGATCGAACCCGAAAGCGCCACGCCCGCTGCGACCACGGGGAACACACTTCCGGATCCGTTTCCACCGTCAGCGAGCGGCGGGGACTGGCTCGCGAGGGGGATGCCGCAGATGTTCGACGAGTCGAACCTGTACAGCAAAATCGACGGACGCGAAACCTTTTATAAATCGTATGGTTTTAAGCGGCTGCATTTTCTCACTCTCGTGTCCACCGGGGCGCCGCAGCCGACTATCGATATGGAAGTATTCGAGCTGGGCTCGGTGAAGAACGCCTTGGGCGCGCTGGTTGCCGAGATGTCCAACCCCGATGCCGTTGTCACGATCAAGGGACAAGGTCTCCGGTATGCCGGCCGGAACGGCGGTTTTGTCGTGAAAGGACAACACTATGTCCGGCTGATCGGCTCGGACGACACGCCGGCGATCAGCCGGAAGATCGTTTCGCTGAGCGACGCCTTCCTCGCCGCGTTGCCGGGCGAGCCATTGCCGTGGGCCTACGAGTTCTTCGTGGGTGGACTGCAGGTCAGTCCATCGCGCCTTCAGTATTATGCCGAAAATGCCTTCTCGTTCGGATTTGCCAACGACGTGTATGTCGTGTCATGGCCGGGAGGCGATACCGAGGTATTCCTTTCGCAACGACCGGGCGCGGACGACGCACAACTGTTGGCCGGCAAATTCGCCGAAGGGTTTGCCGCCACCGGCCGCCGTGTGCCGGAGGGGGCGAACGGGACCGCTTTATTCAAGAATGAATACATCGACGCGATCGACGGCGTGCGCGCGCACGGCCCGTACGTGATCGGCGTACGCCTGGCGAAATCGGCCGACGAGGCCCGTCGGAGGCTTGACCAGATTGCCTCGCAACTGGACCGGCGCACAGAGGGCAACACCCCTTAGAGCACGATCTATCCGGGTTAGGAGACCGGCCATGTCCGAAGACAAGCATCGCGACGAATCGGCGGAGCAACAGCGCAAGGCGCACGCGCATCGTCACAACGCCTCCGCGCCGCGGGAGCGCGGTCACGAGGATTGGCCGAACCGCCGGGAGTTCATCAAGCGTCTGGGCGCGGCGGCGGCGCTGGCGGGCGGGACGGGGTATTTGTGGCTTGCGCCCGAGACCTGGCCGTTGTCGCTGCGCGACCCGACGGGTGACCGGGGCAGGCCGCAACAGGCGGTGTTCCGCCTGAAGAATTTCCGCGTGGACGCCGCGCCCGGAGCGAAGGTGCTCGGCGTTGCGCGCGGCGGAAACTGGGAGCCCATGCTCCGCATGGCCATCGCGGCCATCGGCGGCATCGGCCATTTCATTCGCAAGGGCGACGTGGTGTTGATCAAACCCAACGTGGCATTCGATCGGTCGCCGAAACTCGGCGCGACCACCAATCCGGAGGTGCTCGCCGCCCTGATCCGGCTTCTGTGGACGGCGGGCGCGGCGGAGATCCGCGTGACCGACAACCCGATCGAGTCGCCGGAGAGTTGTTTCGTCAGGAGCGGCATTACCGAGGCCGCGCTCCGCAACGGGGCGAAGGTCGTCCTGCCCAGCCCGGCCGGCTTCGAGATGCTGGAGGTGCCGGGCGCACAGCGGATCGTCCGCTGGCCGTTTTTTTACCGGCCGTTCCGCGGCGCGGACAAGGTGATCGGCGTCGCGCCGGTCAAGGATCACAATCTCTGCCACGCAAGCCTGTGCACGAAAAACTGGTACGGCTTGCTGGGCGGGCGCCGTAACCAATTTCATCAAGACATCCACACCCTTGTCGCCGATCTCGCGCTGATGATCCGCCCCACGTTTGTCATCCTGGACGGTTCGCGGATTCTGATGAAAAACGGGCCGACCGGCGGCGATCTCTCGGACGTCGTGCCGGGCCGCACGTTGGTGGCGGCCACCGATCAGATTGCCGCGGACGCGTTTGGCTATTCGCAACTGCTGGGACGGACGGACGAGCTGCCGCAGTACCTGCTCAATGCCCGCGCCCGCGGCCTTGGCGAATCGGATTGGCGCGCGGTGGCGATGAAGGAGGAACAAGTGGGATGAGTGAAACGAAAAGTCAGACCGGCGGCGTGGCCGGGCCGCCCATGCCTCCGCCCAAAGTCTATTTTGCGAAGGAACCCCGGGGCAAACATGGCGTCAAAGCTCCGGTCTGGATGCGCGCGTTTCGGATCACACGGA
>JACQHI010000407.1 GCA_016199105.1 Lentisphaerota bacterium
ATCGAGGTCAAGATCGCCGATAGCGTTGCCATCACGGTGAGCGGCGTGGATCGGCAGAAGGTGGGCGAGGTGGCCGCGCGGATCCGGTCGCTGTTCCCGGCCGAACCCTACAAGGGGAAGGGCATCCGGTACAAGGGCGAACACGTGCGGCGCAAAGTCGGCAAGACGGTGGCCTAGTCATGAAACTGAAAAACAGACTCGATTATCGGGCACGGCGGCATCGGCGGATTCGCCGGAAGATTCGGGGCACGGCGGAGCGTCCGCGGATGAGCGTGGCTATTTCGAACCGGCATATTCATATTCAATTCATTGACGACGGGGCCGGGAGCACCCTGGCTTCGGTATCGTCGACCGGCGAAGGGAACGGCTTCAAATCCATCAACGTGACGGCGGCCCAGACGATCGGCAAACGGGCCGCCGAGGCGGCGAAGGCGAAGGGCATTACGCAGGCGGTGTTCGATCGGGGTGGGCGAAAATATCACGGCCGCGTCAAGGCGATTGCCGAAGCGGCACGAGCAGGCGGGATCACGCTATGATACAAACGGAAGAAAAAGAGACGCCGGCGGCCGAGGAAATCGTGGAGAACCTCCGCGACGGATCGCCGTCGGAATTCGAGGAATATGTCGTGCGCGTGAAGCGTTGCTCCAAGGTGGTCAAAGGGGGGCGTCGGTTGAGCTTCAGCGCGGTCGTGGTGGTCGGAGATCGCCGGGGCCGCATCGGGTTCGGGCTGGGCAAGGCGAACGAAGTCGCCGATGCCATCCGCAAGGGGGGGGATCTGGCCCGGAAAACACTGTTCAGGGTCAAGATGCAGGGCGATACGATACCGCACGAAGCGATCGGCAAATTTTCCGCGTCCTGTGTTTTGCTGCGGCCGGCGCCGTCCGGGTCCGGCATCATTGCGGGGGGCGGCGTCCGGGCACTGTTGAACCTGTCGGGCATCCGGAATGTGGTGGCGAAATCGCTGGGAAGCAACGACAAGCTGAATGTCATTCATGCCACCGTGGATGCGTTGCGCCAATTGAGGACCCTGGAGGAATCCCGGGCCCTTCGCGGATCGGTCGGCCAGTAATCGCCGCCGCATCGGCGGCAATCCGGAGACATGAGCTATGGCAGCGGTGACGTTACAGAATCTGGCGAATACGCCCGGCGCCCGGCGCCGTTCCAAGATTGTCGGACGCGGGGAGAGTTCGGGACGGGGCAAAACGTGCGGCCGGGGCACCAAGGGGCAATATGCGCGTTCCGGCCACAAGCACAAACCGGCCTTTGAGGGCGGTCAGATGCGCTTGCTCCGGCGCATTCCGAAGCGCGGCTTCAACCAGAGCCACAAACGCCTGTTCATGCCCGTGGCCGTGGGCGACCTGTCCCGCTTTGAGGCGGGGGCGGCCGTCACTCCCGAGCTGTTGCGGACGGCCGGCCTGGTGAATGGGCGTGTCGAACGCGTCAAGATTCTCGGCGATGGCGAGTTGAAGAAGAGCCTGACGGTCAACGCCCATGCCTTCAGCGAGAGTGCGCGCCGCAAAATTACGGAAGCCGGCGGCGCGGTCAATGTGATTCCTTAATCCCGTGGCATTGTTGGACGTTGCATGTTCTCCGCTTTTGCCAATTCGTTTAAAATTCCGGAATTGCGCCAACGCATTCTTTTCACGCTGGGTCTGGTCTTTGCCTCCCGCATCCTGAGCATTGTGCCCACGCCGGGAGTCAATGCGGCGGTGCTCCAGCAGGCGGTGGCCGATATTTACAGCAAGGTCGGCGGCGGTCTTCTGGGACTCGTGGACCTGTTCAGCGGCGGAGCGATGAGCAACTGCGCGGTGGGCGCGCTGGGGATCATGCCCTACATCAGCGCCTCCATCATTCTGCAACTGATGACGGCCGTGACGCCCGCTCTCGAACGCCTGGCCCGCGAAGGCGACGCGGGGCGCCAGAAGATCACCCAATATACGCGATACCTCACGGTCCTGATCTGCCTGTTCCAGGGTTTCTTCATGGCGGTGACGCTGGAGCATCCGGAGGCGCTGTTCGGCAACAACATGCCGATCGTGGCGGAGCCCGGCTGGGGATTCCGGCTGCTGACGGTCATCACGATGACGACGGGCACCATGCTCATGATGTGGCTGGGGGAACAGATCACGGCCAACGGGGTGGGAAACGGGATTTCGCTGATCATCACGGTCAACATCGTCAGCCGGCTTCCCGGGGCCACGCAGGCGACGATGCGCATGTTCACGCCGACTGAGGCGGGGGAGGCGCAGTTTTCCATTTTCCATCTGGTGGGCATGCTGATCATGTTGTTCCTTGTCGTGGCCGCCACGATCGCGGTCACCCAGGCCCAGCGGAAGATTCCCGTCCAGTACGCCAAGCGGGTG
>JACQHI010000412.1 GCA_016199105.1 Lentisphaerota bacterium
CCTGCCCGCCCCGACTCTCCGAGAGGTCGGGGCTGCGCATAGCGCTGTGGGCAGGTGAATGGCGCTCCGTAACGCCATGAATGGGGATAGTGCACTGATCGAGAGGAGCGAATAACAAATGAAGCGACGGCTCGCCACAGTCTCGCCCTCCATGGGCAGGAAAATCGCGGATCGTGGAGGGCGAGACTGTGGCGAGCCGCTGATCCGGTGTTCGAGCTTGTGAGCCTGAGCCGCACAGTCATTTCGCGCAGTGTCCGGGCGACGCACGCTTTCGCCCGCCGCCTCCTGGCGGAACTGGAAGCGGACAGGGGAACGGAGGCGGGGATCGTTCTCGCCCTCCATGGCGAATTGGGGAGCGGCAAGACCTGTTTCGTGCAGGGCCTGGCGAAAGCGCTCGACGTGACGCAAGGCGTGACGAGCCCCACGTTCACGCTCGTCAACGAGTATGCCGGCCGGCGTCCGCTGGTGCATGTCGATCTGTATCGCGTGAACGGTTCCGAGTCCGTGGGCGCTCTCGGCCTGGAGGAGTATTTCGATGGACCCGGCGTCCTCGCGCTCGAATGGGGGGAGAAGGCCGGAGCGCTTCTGCCTCCGGACACCGTGCACGTGTATTTCGAAGCGCTTGGGATCGGGGGAACTCATCGGAAAATCAGTATTGGGTGTGCGTCTCCCACGGCAGGGTTACACCCCATAGCCCAGGTTCGCCCCATAGCGTAAGCTATCCTTGGAATACAAAAAGGAGCATGATTGAATGGCTCTAAAAAAATTTGCGGCGGTCGAGGCCGCCCGCCCTCCAAATTCGGCATGATTCAAATATAGGGTTACACGACGCAGGTAGACGCGACGCCCTCGTCGCGTTGCAGGGCCATCGCACGCGGCGGGGGCGCCGCGTCTACGTACCCACCTTGCTCCGCTTTTGAACCATGCCCCAAATTCGAATATTTGGCGTATTTCGTGGAGGGCGGCTGGCCTCAGCCGCCGTCGGGTGGATCGAAGCCCTACTCGGCCAAAGAAAAAAACAATTAAACTTGACTCTTGTCGGGAACGGGCATAGTCTTGCATCAACGCGAACGAGAATGTTCAAAGGTATAAAGGTGGGCATGGTCCCATGAGCCAATGGCGAACAACTGGAATCGGGAATCAGGGCTGGCTTGCCCACCATAGCTCCCGGAGCGACGGTGGGCGCCTGTCGGGCGTCGGCCTTGCGTTCCTGCTGGTCATGGCCGCTGCTCTTCCCGCCAGGGCCACCGACGTTTTCGGGTGGCTCGAGCCCGGCGGCGCCATTATCAACGGCGCCCAGTGGCGCATGGATGGAGGCATCTGGCGATTCAGCGGCGAATCGAACAGCGTTTCGCCCGGAACGCATTTCATCCAATGCAAACCGGTCGTGGATTATTATGCGCCGCCGGTGATGACCGTGGTCGTCGCCGGCGTCACCGTCCATGCGACGAATATCTATCTGCCCTGGACGAACACCCTCTCCGTAACGGTGGACGGCGACGTTGACCCCACGGTGGCGCAGTGGATATTGAGTTTGTCTCCGACCAATTTCGGCAAATACGTCAGCGGGATCGGAAACCAGTATCAGCTTCCCACCTTGTGTCCCACGGGCCGGTATTCCGTGACCTTTACCCCGGTCTCCGGTTACAACACGCCGGGGATCCCGCCGGGCGCCGCGATATCCTCGAATGTGTATGGCGCGGCCAACGGCTGGATCACGGGCCGTTATACCCGCATCACCGGCACCATCGTGATCAATATCAACACCGGCGCCTGGATATGCACCACCTATCCCCCCGATTATTCCCTCTTTACCACCAGTTCGCTCAGTGGAAACACCACCAACGGCCCGACGACGATCTTTACCATCACGAACGCGCCGGCCGGCGATTACACGTTCACCTTCATGGACGTAGACGGCTATGACACGCCCGCCGACCAGACCGTGACCATTGGGGCGGGCATGAATTTTGTGACCGCCACTTATCTGCTGGGCGCCCGCTTGACCGTCTATATCTACAAACAAGGCGACGCGATCGATGTCAACTATACGACGAACACCACCGCGGATGACAGGTACTTGCAAGGGATCGGCACGGGCACCTATAGTTTCAGCGGGGCGACCGGCGTCTTTTATAACGGGAACTGGTATTTCACGCCCGACGCCCAGGTTACCCTGTCGGCTTCCCAGACCGTGACGTTTGTGGGCGGGGTCGAGTATGACAGCTTTTTCTACGAGTGGGTGGTGGGCAGCCTGCCGTCCGAAACCAGATCGGTCACCATTACCATGGACACCGACAAATACGTCAAGCTGCTCTTCAGCCGGGAATGTTACACCAACGACAACGTCGGCGATCTCGATGCGGATACCCTGCCGACCGAATGGGAACGCGCCTGGCTGGGACCGGGCGCGGATAAGGACGTGTCGTTGAACAACGGACAATACGGCAATCAGGACAACGATTATATTCCCAGCAGTTTGACCAACCCGCCGGCGGTGTATAATTTCAACACCGTTTACATCTCGTATTATGGCACCAATCAAACGACACCGGGCTATCCCTTGCTGGGCACGGTGCTCCTGACCAACAGCTACAACACCGGGGTCAAGTTTCTGAATCAACTGGAGTGCCGCGGGCTGGACGGCTTCTATAAAACCAACGCGGCGGGCGGAGCGTGCCCCAATGACGACCCGCCGACCGATCCGAAATCGGCCGATTCCGACAACGACACCATGCCGGACGGCTGGGAGTATTATTTCTGGCGCTGGCGTTCCTCCGACGCCTATGGCCTCGGTTTGACCAACGGCGCCAATCTTCCCTGGGTGCTGATCCGGCCGAATGGCGGCGGAACGTTGGCGGATTATGACACGGACGAGGACGGGCTCGTGGATGGCAACGAATACGTCTATGGCACGGACCCCACTCACGCGGATACGGACGGCGATCGCCTGGACGACGCCTGGGAAATCGCCCGCGGGCTGAACACGAGGAGTCCGAGCGAGCCCAACCTTAATCCGGATCTCGATTACTATGCCGTTATTTCCGGCTCGAGCATTCTGACCACAGGCATCGTGGGCACGGTGTTTGCCGCCCCTGTTTACAGTTCGAAGACGGGCGCCGAAACCAATTTCTGGTTGGATGCCAACACTAACGGTGTCTTCGATCTCTACCAGGACACGGTCCTGATGGGCTTCAATCTGACGAATCGAGTGGCGGGCGTTGCGTTCACCAACCCTGTCATGTTCGGGCTCAGTTCCAATTTATTGGTCTTCAAGCAGGGGTTGCCGGTCTGGGTGGACTCGGACAATAGCGGCGCCTATTCCTCGAATGACGTCACGATCGTCAGCTGGCCGTTGAGGAACACCTATCTCTACACCATGCCCCCGCCGGAAGAATTTCCCGGCGTGTCCAGTTTCGATCCGTTCACCGCATGGCAGAATCCGGCTTTTCCCCTCACACCCCACCCCAACACGCAGCCCTATACGACCTTCTTGGAATACAACGGCGGGGATTACGTCGGCCGGGTCTCTTGGGATTCGGGCGGTCGGGTGATGTTGCCCAATAACGACGACGATCTGCTCAAAAACGCCAACAGTTGGAGCGACCCCGTGAACCCCGATTCGGACGGCGACAGCGCCTATGACGGCTGGGAACTCTATGTCGGCATGAATCCCAATGACCCCTTGGATGGCGCGGTCGATGAAAATCCGGGCGACAAGGATGGTCTGCTCAACGCGCAGGAGTTCAGCCGGACGACAGCGACCGGCGCCACGGAGTTCACCCTCGCTTGCGATCCGGGTGTGCTTAAGGCGCCCGCGCCCAACGATCCGCATCCGGCCGACACCGATTGGGATGGGCTGGGGGATGGCGGCGATCCGAATCCCAGCCTTCCCGATACGGATCTCGATGGGTTGCCGGATGGGTGGGAGAGTTATGCGGGAAGCGATCCGACGGTGTCCGATGCCTACAGCGATCCGGATAACGACGGCCTCATGAATTACCAGGAATACTGGACCGCCGCCGTGCCGGAATGGATGCTGTGCGATCCGAGCTGGAACGTGGCCTTCAATACCCGCCGGGCCATGCCGTGGGTAAGAACCCTCTATCCTGATGATCCAGCCTATAACCCCTATATGTATATCCCCCCCGATTTCGTGACCGATCCTTCTTTCCTCTATTATAACGGGGTGGAAACCAATCTGGCGACCTTGCGGCAGCAGTATCCGGCGGCGGGGGCCAAGGGCGCGGCGGAGTACCATTCCACCCGGGCCAGCGGATTGGGCGCGGAGGATTGCGACAGGGACGGTCTGGACGATTACTGGGAGGTCTATCACGGCCTCAATCCCACCTTTGGCCTCATCAGTTTGTGGACGCCTGCCGACTATCGTTCTGCGGCTTGGTTCGACGGCGTCGGCGAAACGGACGGGGATCCGGATACCCCCGGTTACCAGTTGGCCTATCATTCGGATCTGTTCGACACGACATCCCCCCTGGTCCCGCTCTCTTCGTTGATCGAATTGGTGCAGTATATGAAGGCCGCGCCATACGACATGGCGGTGGACAGCATGGCCGGCCCGTTCAAGTTCGGGCTTGAACTGATGGATCCGGATGGCGACGGCCTTCCGAATTTGGAGGAATATTCCTACACCCAGGAACGCGCCTTTTACCATACGGATCCCACGCCGCTCTGGCGGACGGACTCGCGCGAACCGTCGAGTTTCGTCCGCCAGAATTATAAATTCACGCCGGACGGGGTGAATCTGGCCACGCCCTATTGGAGCGATATCTACGGCATTTATCTTTTCTTCTCGTGGGGCCCTTTCCCGTATGAGGAGGTGGACGGGTTCGACACGGATAACGACGGCGTGAGCGATTATGACGAAATCGTCGGCGCCAACGGCATTCTGGGCACCGATTCCCTGAACGCCTTCGATCCCTTCCGCAACCGGTCGCTGGTCCTGGACGGCAAGGACGATTTCGTGCGCACGCCGATCAGTTGGTGGACTCTGGACGAGGGCCATCTGACCAAGTTCACCATCGAGGCGTGGGTCAAGCCGGATCGGCCCCAATACGCGGAGGAACAGATCGTCATCGAAAAGGCGGGTTTGTATCGCAATCCGTACCAGCCGACCGGGGAAATCGTGAGGGCCAATTTCCGCCTCGGGATAACCACGGACGGGCTGCCGTTCATCACGTATAACGGGCGCGGCGCGCTGACGAACTTCACGGCGGTGGCGCAGACCGGCAGTCGCCTGCTGGCCAATGTGTGGTCCCATATCGCCGGCGTTTATGACGGGACCTGGCTGACCATTTATGTCAATGGCCAGATCAGCCGTTCCATCCGTTCCACGGAAATACCGGCCACCGGCTTTAACGCGAACAGCGATTTCTTGTTTGGGTCCCCGCAGACGATCATTGTGGGCGCCCGGGATTTGCAGCCCTCCGTGGGTATCCCCGGGGACATTCTGCCGGTGAGTTTCTTCAAGGGCTGCATCGACGAGGTGCGCGTCTGGAACGGCGTCCGCTCGGCGTCCGACATCATGCAGAACAAGGCTCGCAGGATGACGTGGACGGATGTCAATACCGGGTATTCGACGCCCGGCGACAGCAACATGATCACCTATCTGACTTCCTATTATCCGTTCGACGATGTGCCCGACCCGGCCATCGAAGGGGTGGTTCCACGGGGGCTGGATCGGTTGGACACGAATCTCCTTTTCCATCCCACGCTCGTCTGGCAGCAGGATAACGAATTCCGTTCCAATGTCTATACGGGGTCGCCGACCCAGCCCTACAATATCGTCGTCAGCATCCAGGATTTTGCCGGACACATTGCCTCGATTCCACCTTCTGACGATTATTTTCATACGACCACGTGGAGCGGCACCACCAACATCACCAATGGGGGCGGATCGGTCTTCATTATTTCTTATACTAATCTGGACCTGCCCGACGGCTATCGCAATACCAGCAATCCTTACAATATTTGGCTGGATTTGTTCATTGCCAGGGACGCCGTGGTGAAGGCGATCTATCCCTCCTGGTTGCCGACCATCGGCGACACCTCCGATTCCGTGGATATCGACGGCGATAATTTGCCGGACAACTGGGAGATCTCGCACGGACTCGACCCGAATGACGCCACCGGAAACAACGGCGCCTGGGGCGATCCCGATAATGACGGGCTGAATAACCGCTCCGAGTATCTCAGCGGCAACGATCCGTGGAATGCCGACTCGAACGGGGACGGCCTGTCCGATTATGACAGCCAGGCCGGACCGGGCTCGCGGACGTGGGGCGAAATCTACTCGGACACCGACGGCATGCCCGACGAATGGGAGCTCGCGAATGGACTGGATCCCTATTCCTTTGACGCGAATTTGGACAAGGACGGCGACGGCTGGTCGAACCTGCAGGAGTATTGGGCCGGGACCAACCCGCAGGATGCCGACTCCTCCCCGAATCCGACCATTTCGGGAACCTATCATTATTTTGGAACGAATGCCGGGGCCTTCGGGATCATTGCGTGGCAGACCAATACCATGGGTGGGGTGCCGGTTCCTTTGAGCGCGGGTGTGTCGGGGAATAATTTCCAAATCAGCGGGTTCAAGGAAGGCGATGTGTATCTTCTTGGCTATTTCGATGTTAACAGCGACGATGCCTGGACGGACAGTACGGACCTTGGCGAGGGTGTTGAACCGGCGGGGTTGTTGGAAAACCAACCGATTCATTTATCCTGGGGGGATGTGTCCGGGGCGAGAATTGGCTTGTCCGATTCGCTTCCGGGCTATTCGCGTTTTATCTGGGAGCCTTTTGACACCAGCTATTCTGTGGCTCTCAACCGCACGAGCGGGGCCGGATCGCCTCAGATTATGAGCTTCAATATCCAATGGCGTTGGGCCACTTTCGAATGGGATATGCAGCGGCTGGGTGTTTATGGGCTTTCGGCGGGAACGTACGAGTGGCGAGTCGGGAATGAAAGGCGGCAATTTACCGTTGCCTGGCCGTCTTCCTTCGTCACGCCAGACTTGGTGTCGCCCAGGGGAGATACGTGGAGTACGGCGCACAACATGCTGGTTTGGACCATGGATCCGTATTCGACTCTGTATCATTTGCAGGTCATTACGCCGACTCGCTCTTATGTGGATCAGTATTTCGTTGCGCCTTATCGTGACGAGAACGGGCAGTGCCGGGCGTATCTGCCCGGGTATCTGACGGATTGGGGCGCGCAGACCTATTTCTACCGGATTTCCAGTTGGTGTCCGTCCGGGGAAAGCGCGTGGTCGGAATGGCAGACTTT
Source organism: Lentisphaerota bacterium (assembly GCA_016199105.1). Lineage (GTDB taxonomy): Bacteria > Verrucomicrobiota > Kiritimatiellia > JAAZAB01 > JAAZAB01 > JACQHI01. The sequence goes on from JACQHI010000412.1 coordinate 7,303, forward strand.
TACCGTGGATCTCACGACAACGGCCGGCTCCCGGTATATCGGCGGCGATGTGTATTATTTCGGAAAATCCAAGGCCACGAATATCGTCATCGAGGCTTTTGCCAATCCCGGGTTCAGCGGGCCGGCGGCCTCCCGCATCTCCTTGGCCTTGCCCTGCATCACGAATGCGCTGAAGGGCCAATTCACCCTGCCTGGGCTGGAAGCCAAAACGTATTACGTCCGCGGCTTCGTGGATGTTTCGCCGTCAGGCGGAACGGGCCGGAACGGCGCCATGGATTATTGGGAGCCCTTTGGTTTCATCAAGTCCGGGTCCGGCGCGGATTACCAACCGGCGGCGCTGGATTTGTCGAATTCCCTCAGTATTTCCGCGCAGCAACTGGTCTTGCGCGAACGCGATACCGACAACGACAGGCTGCCGGACGGGTGGGAAATGTCCTATTTCGGGAACCTGGCCCAGACCGGAGAAATGGATACCGACGGCGATGGCGACATCAACTTGGTGGAATATGCGATTGACGCTCTGGATACCGATCCGACCCGCTGGGACACGGATGGCGACAGGTTGAACGACCGGTATGAGCGGTTGTATGACGGCAATGAAGGCTATAATCCCTATGATCCTGTGCATACCCTCACAGGAACCGATCTCAATCCGACCCGGGCGGACACGGATGGCGACGGTTTCTCGGACGGCATGGAAATGCGGTATCACACCAATCCGCTGGATCCCAATAGCTATCCGGTCAACACGCTGGCGGGCGGGGGCTGGAGCGGGGTGCCGGCGGATTATGACGGCGATTTCAGGACGGACTTCGGAGTCTTTTATCCGGCGGGCGGGCTCTGGTATATTTACACGAGGGGCGGCGCTTTTTATCAGATGGCCTTCGGGTGGGCGGATGTCTGGCCGATGGTCGGTGATTACGATGGCGATTCCCGCACCGATCTGGCGGTTTATTATCCGGCCGCCGGCATGTGGTATATCTGGACATGGAACGGCCAGTTCTATGCCTTGCAGTGGGGCTGGCCCGGGGCTTACCCGGTGCCCGGCGATTATGACGGTGACGGACGCACCGATTTCGCCGTCTATGATTTCGCGTCTGGCGCATGGTATATCCTGACGTGGCAGGGTCGATTCTACGCGGTGGGTTGGGGCGCGCCGTCCCTATTCCCCGTGCCCGGCGATTATGACGGCGACGGC
>JACQHI010000406.1 GCA_016199105.1 Lentisphaerota bacterium
CCCTGCTCAAGGAGCTCTCGCATCAGCAGGCCTTGATGGACCATTCCCCCCATTACCAGGCCATGCTGGCGCTGAAGCAGGTCGTGGATCGCGTTCTCGCCCGGACCGTCGTCTATCCCCGCCGCATTTTTCATGGAGTCCGGGAAAAACTGAATCTGTTTTGCATCCATCCGTTGACCGGTTTCCCGTTGCTGGCCGCGGTGCTCTATTTCGGTTTTTACAAGCTGGTCGGCCAGTTCGGCGCGGGATTTCTGGTGGATTGGATCGACAGCACCGTCTTCGAGTCCTGGATCAATCCCTGGGCGACACGCGGGATCGAAGCGTTGATACCATGGCCGGTGATGCAGTCGCTGTTCTGCGGGGAGTATGGGCTGGTGACGTTGGGGCTTCGCTATGCCGTGGCCATCGTGCTGCCGATCGTTGGCATGTTTTTCCTGATGTTTTCCATCCTGGAGGACAGCGGGTACCTGCCCCGGCTGTCCATGCTCATGGACCGCGTGTTCAAGAACATCGGGCTCAACGGGCGCGCGGTCATTCCCATCGTACTGGGGTTCGGGTGCGACACGATGGCGACGCTGGTCACGCGCACGCTGGAAACCCGCCGTGAGCGCATGATCGCCACCATCCTTCTCGCGCTGACCATTCCCTGTTCCGCCCAGCTTGGAGTGATTTTGGGACTGCTCTCGAAGAATCCGGCCGGCCTGGCGATTTGGGGCGTGGTGCTGGCCGGCATTTTTATGGCGTGCGGTTATGGGGTGGCCCGGTTCCTGCCGGGCGAGAAGCCCAGCTTTTACATGGAAATGCCGCCGCTGCGCTGGCCCCGGCCCCAGAACATCCTGGTGAAAACCCTGTCGCGAATGGTGTGGTATTTCAAGGAAATTCTGCCCCTCTTTCTTCTCGCCAGCCTGCTGATCTGGCTGGGGGATATCACGCGCATTTTTCAGCTCCTTCTGCACGGTTTGACGCCCGTGGTGGAAGGCATCGGGCTGCCCGCGGAGGCGGCCGCCGCGTTTCTCTACGGCTTTTTCCGGCGCGATTTCGGGGCCGCCGGGTTGTACGATCTTCAGCATCAGGGGCTGCTCACGGGCAATCAACTGCTGGTGGCCTCCGTGACCCTGACGCTGTTCCTGCCCTGCGTGGCCCAGTTCATGATCATGAAAAAGGAGCAGGGGCTGCGCTTCACCCTCGGGGTGTCCGCGGGCGTTTTCCTGATCGCGTTCCTGACCGGATTTTGTCTCAATACAGTCTTGAACCTGGTGGGGATGAAGCTGTGAACTGTTCGTTTTGCGGCCGGAAATTCGACGAAAGCGACCGGCAAAAAAACTGCCGGCAATGTGCCTGGTTCGGCGGGTGTGGCAGGATAAAGTGTCCCTATTGCGGATACGAAAACACCGCGGAACCGGGGTGGATAAAAAAAATACGGATCGGATGGCGCCGTCATGATGAACCTAAATCATAATGTCGAGGAAACGCTCGAGCAGTGCTATGTCCGGCAGGTGGAAAAGGGACCCGCGGAAGGCGGGACGGACCTGTCCCTGGCGGATGAGGACATCCGGGAGGCGGCCGCGCTGGGACTGCTGGAGCGGAGCGGAGCGGACGTCCGGCTGACGGAAGCCGGACGGGAAGCGGGGCGCGACGTGGTGCGCCGTCATCGCCTGGCGGAGTGCCTGCTGCGGGACGTGCTGGGGGTGAGGACCGAAGAGCTCAACGCCGGCGCCTGCGAGTTCGAGCACATCATCCGGCGCGGCCTTGACGAAAAAATCTGCGTGCTGTTGGGGCATCCGAAGGCCTGTCCCCACGGCAAGGCGATTCCCCCGGGCGAGTGCTGCCTGAAGGCGCGCGAGGACGAGGTGCGGGAGGTCAAGCCGCTCTGCGACGGAAAAGCCGACGAAGCGGGCGTGGTGGCCTATCTCAGCACCCGCGACAACCGCGAGGTCCAGAAACTGATGGCCATGGGCGTGCTGCCGGGCACGCCCATCCGGCTGACCTGCCGGTATCCGTCCTACGTGTTCGAGATCGGCCTGAGCCAGTTCACCGTGGACCGCGAGCTGGCCGAAAAAATCATCGTGCACTGGAAATGAGCTAGAAGTTGATGTCAAGCTGGACGGTCCACTTCCACTCGCCGTTGATGGCTTTCTCGTTGAACCAGACCGGGCCCGTCAGCAGGCTGATGTCCTTGGTGAAGAAGCGGTAGATCCCGAAGCCGCCGCCGCCGAGCGCGTTCTTTCCGGACGCATAGTCGGCCGCGAACACCCACCGGTTATACTCGTTGTCGTCCTTGTCTTTTGCGGGCAGGAAGCCGCGGTCAAACGCCGCCATGAAACCCGTATTGTCCTCGTGTCCATCCGCATCCACAAGAACATCCCTGTTGCCGATGTACGGCCCCGCGGACAACCGGCCGATGCCGGGAATCGTTTTTCCCACCACCCCATAAACGATATTCTGATCTGTAACATTTTTTCGGGTGCCCACATTGAAGATGCCCGCTTGAAGGGTTGGCGCCCCGCTGAACAGCGTGTCTTCCGGGATTCCGATTTTCGCGTTGAAGTAGAGCGGATCGTCGCTGGGCTCCAGGAGATCCACGCCCACCTCCGCCACCACCGCCTTGAAGGGCAGCACCCCGATCGTCAGGCCGAGATCGGTCGGAAACGAGCCGCCGCCGTCCTCCGCATCCCGGGCCACGGTGAAGTAATTGTCCACGCCGAGGTGCGGGACGCCGTACGCCTGAACATCCGGTGTCATGGGCGTCCAGTAGGTCGTGGAGGGAGTGGCGAAGGCCCCGATCGAGCCCAGCGCCAAGGCGCACGTCAGAACCGCGATGCATCTCTTGTTCATATCCCAATCTCCTTCCTCTGTTTGATTTTACTTGGACGTTGGACCTTGGCTGTTGGGCGTTGAGCGTTGTTTCGGAATTGTTATGTCAGCCGATGGCTTCGTTGCCGGTTTCCCCCGTGCGGATGCGGAGGCATTCCTTGAGATCCAGGACGAAGATCTTGCCGTCGCCCACGTGGCCGGTTTGCGCGCCTTTCACGATCGCCTCGATCGCCGGACGGACGAAGGCGTCGTTCACGGCGATTTCCAGTTTGATTTTTTTCAGGAGGTTGCCCGCCTCCCTGTGGCTGCGGTACACCTCCGACACGCCTTTCTGGCGGCCGCGCCCCATCACGTTGGAGACGGTGACGAGGTGAATTTCCTTTTCGGTCAATTGGTTCAAAACGGCATCCAGACGGTCCGGTTGAATGACGGCAACGATGTATTTCATGAGTTCTTCCCTTCGCAACTTCAGGTTAATCCAGCATGGTATAGCCCGCTTCGCGGTGTTCGGCCAGGTCCAGGCCGATCCGTTCGTCGTGTTCCGAAGCGCGCAGGCCGGTGACGAATTTCACGAGTTTCAACAATACAAAGGTCATCGCGAAGGCATAGACCATCGTCACCAGGACGGCTTTGGCCTGGATGAACAGCAACATGGGATTTCCGTAAAACAGGCCGTCGGCGCCCGCCGGGTTGACCTGCCGTGTGGCCCAGAGACCGGTGGCGATGGCTCCCCAGATGCCGCCCACCCCGTGCACGCCGAAGGCGTCCAGGGCATCATCATAGCCCAGCCGGGCCTTGACGAATACCACGGCGAAGTAGCAGCAGAGCCCGGCGCCGATACCGATGCCGATGGCGCCCATGGGGGTGACAAAGCCGGCGGCGGGTGTGATGGCCACCATCCCCGCCACGGCGCCGGTGATGGCGCCGAGAACGGTGGGCCGCGATTGGAAACGCCAATCGAGGATGGCCCAGGTCAGGCCCGCCGCGGCCGTGGCAACGTGCGTCGCCACGAAGGCGCCGGTCGCCAGACCCCCGGCGGTCAGGGCGCTTCCGGCATTGAATCCGAACCAGCCGAACCAGAGCAGGCCCGCGCCCAGAACGGCCAGCGGAAGGTTATGCGGGGGCGGCAGCGTATGCGGATGGCCCTGCCGCCGGCCCACGAGCCACGCGGCCACCAGCGCCGCAATGCCGGCGTTGATGTGGACAACGGTTCCGCCGGCGAAATCGAGGGCGCCGGCATTTCTCAGCCAGCCGCCGTTGCCCCACACCCAGTGCGCGATGGGATCGTAAACGAGGGTGCTCCAGAGCAATGAAAACAAACAGAACGCCGAGAATTTCATGCGTTCCGCGAAAGCGCCGATGATCAGCGCCGGCGTGATCACCGCGAACATGCATTGGAAAAGCATGAAAGCCTGGTGGGGGACCGTGGCGGCATAGTCCGGATTGGGCGCAAGGCCCACGTGCCGCAAGCCGGCCCAGCTCAGGTCTCCGATCATGCCTTTGACATCGGGTCCGAAAGCCAGGCTGTAACCGAACAACACCCATTGCAGGCTGATCAGGCAGATCATCATGAAACATTGCATGAGCACCGAAAGGATGTTTTTCCGGCGCACCAGGCCGCCATAAAAAAAAGCCAGTCCCGGCGTCATGAGCAGCACGAGCGCCGTGCTCATGAGCAGCCAGGCGGTATCGCCCGAATCGATCGTCGCGACCGTCCCGGTTTCGTCCGCCCCGGCGGTTTGGCAGGCCCCCCACAAACCGAACGCCATTGCGGACAACAAGCCGACGGTTCTGGCGCGTCTCCTGTTCATATCGTTACCCCTCCTTTGTTGATTTGGCATGGTTCAAAGTTCAGCATGCCATTTTTTTTAATCAATCACGTATTAAGCATTGACTGTGCCAAGACTACCAATATTGGATAAAAATGAGTGTTAGTCGTTTAACGGAAAGGAGAAATGACGATTGACTAGGGCCTGTGTTGCAAAGCTTTGTAGCAACAAATATGTTGTATAGTCTGATAATAAATACAAATATGTTGCTATTAATGATGAAGGGAAAGAGGAGAGTGGCAGGGTTCACGAACACCGAACGCCCCACGTCAGCCGCTTTGCGACCAAGTGGCCACTTGCGAAGCGACGTGACATGAACACCGAACACCGAACGCCGAACATCCAACGCCCAACGCCCAACAGGGATGAGTCCCATGCGTTGGGCGCCCTCAGGGCAGGAGGGTGAAGAGATAGCCTTTGAGATATTCCGTTTCGGGAATGGCGGGAAGGACGGGATGATCGGGGGCGGCGGTGAAGAGTTCCTCGCGGCGCAGGCGGGCGTTCACATCCGCGGCGGCATCCAGGATGGTCTCGAGGAAGAGCGGAGCGGAGACATGGTGCGAACAACAGAAGGTGGCCAGGAGCCCGCCCGGATTCAGGAGTGTCAGGGCGCGCACGTGGATTTCCTTGTTGTTCTCGAGAACGGCTTCCGGCGAAAACAGCTCGACCAGCAGTCGCGTGAACAGCGTTTTCTGCCGGTCCATGGCCAGGGTGTTGGTCTGCAGAACGATCGTCCGGTCATACTGGTCCACGATCAGGCCCGGCAGGGCGTCCGCCTCGCCGTTGACCCAGCGCAGGGCGGCGCGGCCCGGGTATCGCCGGCGGCGGTATTGCACGGCTTGTTCGAGCCGTTGTTTCCAGAACGCCTCGTCGATGGCTTCCCGCGCGCGGGTCAGCAGGCGGATGGTGATTTCGGAGCGCGTGTTGGCGTATCCCCGGCCGACAAAACGTCCGGCCTGCGTGAAAACGTCCGCCACGGCGCCATCCACCAGGGCGCCCTCGACGCGCTCGATCTCGCCGCGGTAGATCCAGGCATGTCCTCGCAGGACGCGATGAAGCTGTTGGGCCTTGAGAAAAACGGCGGGAGCGGGTGTCATGGGGAACGGCTCAATGTACGGATATTCAACGTCCAACACCCAACAGCCAACGCCCAACAACCAATACGGCTCTGTCCGTCATCTGACGGACTGCGAAGCACGAGCGCAGAACGGAGGGAATCGATATTAGATTTTCGATTGCCGATTTTCGATTTCTCAATCTCCTCAATCCTCAATCCCGCTCGGAGCGGGACAAGTCCAAAACTTGTCACGCGCTGCGCGCGATCCAAAATCCTCACAGGCTTCTCTTCCTTGGCTGTTGGACGTTGGCTGTTGGGCGTTGGTGGCATAATGCGACTTCCTGAGCTCAGGGTGTTTGGGGTGTAGGCTGTTTTGGATATTCCGCAGTTCATTAATTTCCCAGCGCGTGTGTGACATCCGAATCGCCCATCAGCATGCCTTCTCCGTCCGTTGGATTCAAGACATCTTCTTCGGTTGACAGGGCAGGACCAAGTTGTTATGAAACGAGCAGAAGGATTGGGCATAGTGCCCACATCCGAGCGTGAAGGAGGCTGGCGTATGTCATCCGGAATGATATGGGGCATTGTGGCGATCGCGGTTGTCGTTCTGTTGGTCCTGGTGATCGGCATCTACAACCGGCTGGTGACGTTCAGAAACCGTTTCAAGAACGCGTTTGCCCAGATCGACGTGCAATTGAAGCGGCGGTATGACCTGATTCCCAATCTGGTGGAGTCATCCAAGGCCTACCTCAAACACGAGCGGCAGACCCTGGAGGCGGTGATCCAGGCGCGCAACCAGGCGTCCTCGGCCATGCAGCAGGTCTCCGCGGATCCGTCCAATGCCGGCGCCATGAAAACGTTTCTCGGCGCGGAGTCGGCGTTGAGCGGCGTGATGGGGCGCCTGTTCGCGGTGATGGAATCCTATCCCGATCTGAAAGCCAACCAGACGATCGCCCAGCTCATGGAAGAATTGACGTCCACGGAAAACAAAATTTCGTTCGCCCGCCAGGCGTTCAACGATTCGGTGATGGAATACAACACGAAGCGCGAGTCGTTCCCGGACAACATCATCGCGGGCCCTTTCCGGTTCGACGCCGCCGAGCTGCTGCAGGCGACCGAATCGGCCGAAGAGCGCAAGGCGCCGAAGGTTTCGTTCACGTAGCTTGGGTTTCTTCGAGCAGCAGGACCGCGCCCGCCGCGCGACCGCGCGCCTGCTCGTGCTCTACGCGGCCGCGGTCGCGCTGATCGTCGCCTGCGCCAACCTCGTGGTGGTTCCGGTCTACGTGC
>JACQHI010000420.1 GCA_016199105.1 Lentisphaerota bacterium
ACCGCCTCGATCCGGTCGAGAATCCGCAGATCCAGCTCCTCCGGTTTCATCCACGGATACTTTTTGAAATCATCGCGCGACCCGATGACGCCGTTCATGGCGCCGTGGGCGACGGCGCGCTGAACGTCGTAGTAGTTTTCCAGTCTGGCCGCGGGCCAGACCGGCGGATAACCGGCCATGCGGCGGCCCAGCGTGATGAAATCATACCCCGCCCGGACATAAAAATCGACGTCCGCCTGCACATCGTTGACGGGCCGGCCGAGAAAAGCCTCCTTGGCGCCTTCGTCAATGGTGATCTCGGCCAGCGGCACACGGTCGGGTTCCCCGCAAAGAAGTGCGGTTTTGAATCGTTCGAAACGCGGGTCCGGAGGCCGGTCGGATTTTGCAGGCTTCATCGGTATCGGCATTCCCCTTGCTGAATAGAGGGAGCCGTTCAGGAACCGCCCCGGATCAACGATCCGGCCATTCCGGCGGCACTTCATTGACGACGATTTCGCCGTCGCGGGATTCGATCTGCAGGCGGTCGGGCGCGGCGGCGTAATCCGCGGCCGGTGAAACCAGCACCACGTCCACCGTGACGTCGCGGGATTCCGTCGTCCAGAGCGTCCGGCCGGGCAGGACGAATTCGCTCAACCCCACGGGACTGCATTGGGGAAGCGCCCAGTCATACGTGTAGCCAAGACGCGTCCAGGGAAAGCCACTCCACACGCCGTTCGTCATGCCGTAATTGCTGCTGTTGAAATTGTCGCTGTACCAAGCGATGTAGTTGGTGCTGAGCGAGGTGAAGGGGTCGCGCGTCCGGAACTCCAGTCCGGCCTCGGCGTCGGTGATTTCCGGGTCGGGGCTGGGCCGGACCAGTGCGTCCACGGAGACCCAGTATTCCACGATCGTGTCGTTCTCGCTGGTGGCGGGCAGGCCCAGGAGCTGTTTCAGGCGCAACGTGAGATTGGTGCCGGTATAGGTCTGGCAGAAGATCTTGAGCTCGGGCGCAACCGTTACCCACGCCGTGGCGTATTTCATCGAGGTCAACTGTCCCTCGCGATAATAATTCGTGGCCGTGTCGGCGGACATGAAGGAAGCCATCTTGACCTCCAGCGCGCCGGAGGCGGGATTCTCGCGGAACCGGAGATTCGGATTGTTCGTCGTGATCGCCGTCAGGTGCCGGAAAATCTCCGAGGGAAGCGTCTCCGCGGCATCCGCGACCGCGTTGGAATACATCCCGGCCAGTTCATCGAGATCCGCCGTCTCGTTGATGGATTCCGGCATCAGATACCATCGGCCGGCGCTGGCATCGTAAACGGTCAGCTCGGTCCGGCCGTCGCCGTTGAAATCGCCCGGCACCGGAATGGCATCGGGCCAGCCCCAGTTGTCATTGAAAAACAGGATGTTGTTTTTTTCGAGCGAAAGAACGAACCAGTTCATGGTGGCGTCGTTATAGACGGCAAGATCGGAAAAACCGTCGCCGTCAAAGTCGCCGGCCATGGGAGAATAGCCGGACCCGCCCCAGGTCGTCGCCCAGGCGATGACGTAGCCGTCGGCCGACTGAATATACCAGCCTCCCGTATTTTGATAATACAGGGCCAGGTCGTCGGCGCCATCGCCGTCATAATCCCCCACCACCGGCGTGAAGCCCGGCCCGCCCCACGCAATGACGTTCGGCGCCAGAATGACGGCATTCGACGCCGGAGGCAGGAACGCCCCCAGCAGGAGAAGACAAAGCCAATACACCTGTGTTTTCATGGGAATCCCTGTCTTTGGTCTGTAAAAGAACGAAAAGTATGGCATATTCCTTTGGTTTCGGCAAGAACTCGATTTTCGCGTGCAGTAATTCGCATTATGCCCGCCATCGTTCAGAATGACAGGCAGGAATGCCTGTCTTACTGGAGTAAGTCAGCCATTCTTGGCTGACTCGGGCATAGAGTGGCGTGCCCAGCCAAAATGCGAATTGCTGTTTCACGCGATTTTTCGCGTTTTTTTGCGGCATTTCCCGCGCGCCATGGCATACTGCCGGCATGACTTCCGACCCGACCAAGCCCCGACGCCCGTTGGACAATCCCTTCCTGCGCTTCGCGGCGCCGGGCCAGTTCTATTCGCCCCTGCCCGATCCGGACGAGATCGCCAAAAACGCGGACGTCCTGTTCCGGCAGGATATCCGGGAATGCCCGGGCATTGCCTTGAACGAAAGCGGCCAACTTGAACTCCTCAAGGCGCTGGCGGTTTATCACCGGGACCTGCCGTTCCGGGACGAGCCGACGCCCGGCCTCCGGTATTATTACCGGAACGACTATTTCAGCCATGGCGACGCCGTGATGCTCCATGCGCTGATGCGCCATTTCAAGCCTTCCCTGATCGTGGAGGTCGGCTCGGGCTTTTCCTCCGCCGTCATGCTGGACACGAACGACCGGTTCCTGAAGGGCGCCGTCCGCTGCGGATTCATCGATCCCTACCCGAACCGGCTGATGAAGCTGATGAACGAGCAGGACCGGAAGGTCCATTTCGTGATCCATTCGCCGCTGCAGGAGGTGCCGCTGGATATTTTCCTTTCCTTGAATGACGGGGACTTCCTCTTCGTTGACTCCTCGCACGTGCTGAAGATCGGGAGCGACGTGGCGCGGCTCTTTTTCGAGATCCTGCCCCGCCTCAAGCCCGGGGTTATCATCCACGTGCACGACATCTTCTGGCCGTTCGAATATCCCCGTCAATGGCTGCTGGAGGGGCGCGCCTGGAACGAGGCTTACATCCTGCGGGCGTTCCTGAGCCATAACGCCGCGTTCCAAATCCTGTATTTCAACCATTTCATGAGTCTGTTTCACGCCGACGCGCTTCGCGTCTGCCTGCCGCTCTGCCTCCGGAATCCCGGCGGCGGCCTCTGGTTCCGAAAAACAAGTCCGTGAAAACTGCCGGAAAAAAAGTTGTATAAGACGGAACCGCTAATGGACGCCAATGAACGCCTATAATAATTTCCCTATTCGCGCGTGCCTGCCATAGCT
>JACQHI010000437.1 GCA_016199105.1 Lentisphaerota bacterium
CGCCCGCTGGATGCCTGTGCTTGTCGCTGCGGCGCCCCCGCCGCGTATTTGGGTCTCAAACCGCGGCGGGGGCGCCGCATCGACAAGCAAAGGCATCCATCTTGCGCCATAATGCGGAACCGCTGGCGGATGGCTGGCGGTATTGACGGCTGGCTTTCCCGTCGGTACACTATTGCCGTTTTGGTTGGGCGTTGTGGCATAACTGCGTCTATCAACTCGAACGTGACGGAGGCCAGGATGAACCATGCTGACGATTTGCTCAACTACTTGAAGTCCGCGAACGACAAGCCGTTCATCAGCGCCATCGCCAAGATCACCCCCGGCGAGGGGCGCAAGGTCGCTGTCGAACTCACCCATCAGGCTTCCGCGGGATAAGCGGTGGGCTGCAATGAAAGTGACTCCGATCACATTGCTCAAAAACAGGGCGGCGTTCTGGGCTGACGTGAAATTCCAGCGTCTCGCCTGGCGCGATCTGTTGCCCCTGGCCGGCTTTATCGTCGTGGCGTGCGGCCTCTATGGGGCCGCCCTGGCGGGCTGGCGGTCGGCGCAACTCTCGCTTTACGTGGCGGTCAAGCTTCCCGTTCTTTTCCTGGCCACAACCGCGCTCGTGTCGGCGTTTAACTGGATGCTGGCGACCCTCCTGGGCGCCGGGTTGAGTTTTAAATCCACCGTGTTCGTGCTGGTGTCCCTGCAGATGACGACGTGCATGCGTCCCTTGCTGGCAAAGCCGGATGCGGCTCGAGGCTGGTGGACCACCGAAAAGAAATTCTTCCTGGTCCACTATGGCGACTGCTTTGAGGTCAGGAAGACGCCGGCAAAGCCACCCGCCAATACTTCCACCAATAGGGTCAAATGACTGCTCCTGTGGATACGCTGTAGGCTTACTGGGAATGCTGAAGTAGGTCGGGCATTCCTGCCTGACCCGATAACATAGGTCAGCCAGGAATGGCTGACATACTGGGAATGAGGAGTTGCGGAATTATGACTGAAACCGCCGTCGTCAATTTTGCGCGCGACAAGTTCAGCGTCGAGGTGCGCCAAATCCCGAGACCGGTCATCGGCCCGGACGATGTGCTCCTCGAAGTGGGCGCGGTGAGCGTCTGCGGGAGCGATCTGCACCAGTGGATGGGGACGCAAAGCTGGACGGTGAATTACCCGGTTGTGCTGGGCCATGAGTTCGCCGGCACCGTCAGCCGGGCGGGGGACCGCGTCACCGGCTGGACGGCCGGCGACCGCGTGGTCAGCGAGACCGCCGCCGTGATCGATCCGGACAGCCCCTTGAGCCGGCAAGGACTCTACAACCTGGACCCGAACCGGAAGGGCTTCGGCTACGGGGTGGACGGCGCCATGACGCGCTTCGTCCGCGTGCCCGCGCGGTGCCTGCACCGGATACCGGATTCGCTGCCGTTCGAGCAGGCCGCCCTGGTGGAACCCTGCTGCGTGGCCTATAGCTCGGTGGTCGTGAATGGGGCGGTGCGGCCGGGCGACCGGATCGTGGTGCTGGGGCCGGGCCCGATCGGCCTGTTATGCGCGGCCATGGCGCGTTTGCAGGGAGGGCAGGTGGGGGTGGCGGGCTTGGAAAAAGACGCCGCCCGCCTGGACATCGCCCGGCAGTATGGCTGTGTTCCGTTGCTCGGCGATGCCGTCGCGAAGTGGGCGAAGGAAACCGACGGCCTGGGGGCGGACGGCGTCGTGGACGCCGCCGGCATTTCGGCCACGCTCAAGACCGCCCTGCAGATTGTCCGGCCCGCGGGCTGGATCAGCAAGGTCGGCTGGGGGCCGCAGCCGCTCGATTTCTCCCTCGATCCGCTGGTGCAGAAGAACGTGACGCTCAAGGGCAGTTTCAGCCATAACTGGCCGATCTGGGAACGGGTCATCCGGTTGCTGGCTTCGGGCCGGTTGGAGGTGGGGCCGCTGGTGGGCGGAATCTGGATGCTGGAGCAGTGGCGGGACGCCTTTGAGGGCATGCAATCCGGAAACATCGTGAAAGCCATCGTGAAACCGTAATTAATGGCTTGCATTCGCGGGATGGCTCGTCGTAGAATGCGCCGCAAACAAATACATAGGAGTAGCTCTCGTTGATCCGGCGCCGGGTTTTTGCTAACGCAAATCACTACGGATGGCGGTGATACACCGGAACCGATCATGAGGCTTCTGTTCAGGTCTCGTTTTGCCCCTCGCCATCGTTTCGGCCACACAGGGCGCAGTTCGACGCCGACATACAGCTCTGGCGTGGACGTGCAAACCCGTTTTGTTTGCTCTCAGCCCCGTCTCTGAACCCACCGTCGGCCCGTTGAAGCGGGCGACGGTTCGACCGCCGCAACGCATGGCGGGCGCTGAAGGCAAAGGCCGGATTAACGGCCGACAAGAAGGGATCGTCGTGTGAAGTTCGAATCGTTCAATCTGAATCCTCAACTCCTGGAGAACATCAAGGCGTTGGGCTATGAAACGCCCACGCCCATCCAGCTCAAGGCCATTCCTCCGATCATGGAGGGCCGCGACGTCGTCGGCATGGCCCAGACCGGCACCGGCAAGACGGCCGCCTTCGCCCTCCCCATGCTGCATCGGCAGTTGAGCGGGCCGCGCCGCCAGCTTCGCGCGCTGATCCTTGGGCCGACGCGCGAACTGGTCGAACAGATCCACGAGGCGGTGCTCGCCTTCGGGCGGAACATGGGCATTCATAGCGTGACGATTTATGGCGGTGTCGGCATGCATCCCCAGATTGCCGCTCTCCAGCGGGGCGCCGAAATAGCCATCGCCTGTCCCGGCCGCCTGCTGGATCATATGCGGCAGGGCACCATCCGGCTCTCGAACATCGACTATCTGGTGCTGGACGAAGCCGACCGCATGTTCGACATGGGCTTTCTGCCCGATGTGCGAAAAATTCTGGCGAGGCTGCCCACCCAGCGTCAAACCCTGCTTTTTTCGGCCACGATACCGCGTGAAGTCAGCGGCCTGGCCCGGGAGATCCTACGCGATCCGGTCACCATCCAGATCGCGCATGCCCGCCCGGCGGAGTCCGTCTCGCATTCGCTCTATCCGGTTCACCCGCACCACAAGACCCCGCTGCTGATGGCGATCCTCAAGCGCACCGACCGGAATTCCGTGCTCATTTTTACGCGCACCAAGCATCGCGCGGAGCGCCTCGCCGAACAACTGAGCCGGGTGGGTCACAGCACCACCTGCCTGCAGGGCAATTTATCGCAGAGCCAGCGGAAGGCGGCGATGGACGGGTTTCGCAGCGGCCGCTTCCAGATCATGGTGGCCACCGATATCGCGGCGCGCGGCCTTGACGTGTCCAGCATCTCGCATGTGATCAATTTCGACATGCCGCGAACCGTGGACGATTATACGCACCGGATCGGCCGCACCGGCCGCGC
>JACQHI010000413.1 GCA_016199105.1 Lentisphaerota bacterium
ATCATTTACAGCAGAATCATTAAAAAGAAACCACTGGATCAACCTCGACTACCAAGCCGGAACGCTCATAACGCTGAACGAATGATTTTGTTGTTAATGATTTTGTCGATAATCCCGCGATCCCGCGAAGCTCGGGACAAGAGCGTGAGACGAATCCATGGCTTGCCCGCCCAGGGCATGGCCGATTTTGTTGGGTTGCGGGCTGAGCCCGCTTTGTGCCTTTGTGCGGCCAAATGTTTTCACACTTCGTGATCTTCGTGGTGTGAAATCTTTTAAAAACCGTGCGATGGCTGGCACTACAGGCGGGCGGCGTTTGTCCGGTCAGTCCTGTTTGCCGGCCACTTCGGTTTCGTCCGGGGCCGGGACAGTCGAAGCACCGGCTTCGGGAATCGGGGCGGGCGCGCTTTCGGGCGCCGGCGGCCCGGCGGGAGGCGGAACGGCGGGCGGAGCGGCCTGACGCTTCAGGTACTCCCGGGCCAGGGCGCGATACGCTTCGGCGCCCGGCGACCGGGCGTCGTACTGGATGATCGGCTGCCCGAAACTGGGCGCCTCGCTCAACCGGATCGTCCGGGGAATGACCGTGTGAAAAACCTTGTCGCCGAAATGTTTCCGGACCTCCTCCACCACCTGCGCGGCCAGGCGCGTGCGGCCGTCGAACATCGTCATGACGATCCCCTCGATCTCCAGGCCCGGATTGGCCCCGCTTTCCCGCACTTTCCGGATCAGCCGCGAAATGACGCTCAGTCCTTCGAGGGCGAAATATTCGCATTGAATGGGAATGAGCAGGCCGTCCGCCGCCGTCATGGCGTTCATGGTCAGAATTCCCAGCGACGGCGGACAATCCACAAAGACATACTCGTACCGATTCAACGCCAGGAGCGGAAGGAGCGCTTTTTTAAAACAATGCAGGTAGTGCTCGGCGCGGGCCACATCCACTTCCGCCCCGGCCAGGTCGAGTTCGGAGGGAATCAGATCCAGGTGCTTCACCTTCGTCCGCACGATCTTGCTTTCCAGGCGGTCCTCGCCCAGCAGGGCGCCATACACGCTCTTGCCCGGCCCGGTTTCCACGCCGAGCCCGCTGGTGGTGTTGGTCTGGGGATCGAGATCGATCAGCAGCAGTTTGCGGCCGCGTTCGGCCAGGCAGGCCGCCAGGTTGATGGCCGTGGTGGTCTTGCCCACACCGCCCTTTTGATTGGCAAACGCTATGACGCGCGTCCCCATCAGGGAGTCCTTGCGGCGATCATGCCGGTCTTCCGCGCATACGCAAACAGACCGCCGGCTTCCACCACCGGCCGGGCCGCCCCCAGCGGCTTCAGGGGAAATGCGCGGCCGGATTTCACGTGCCGGATCAGCTCGGCCTGAAGATCGAGTTCCGCTTCATCGCCCGTCGCCCACACGTCCGTCAGCCGCTCGCCGCACTCCAGAGGATACAGTTCCCCGGTCGCAATGGCGTTGCGGAAGAAAATGCGCGCATACGACAGGGCAACGACCGCCTCGATGCCCGCCGCCCCCAACGCGATGGGCGCGTGCTCGCGGGAGGAGCCGCAACCGAAATTCCGGCCCGCGATCACCAGCCGGAACGGGGACTCCATCCCACCCTTCGGGACGAACGGCGGATACTCCGCCGGCAGGCCGCTCAGGGCATACGAGCCCAGTTTCTTGTATTCCTCGGGGATGGTCGGCACCAGGTTCAGGTATTGCGCCGGTATGATCTGATCGGTGTCGATATCGTCGCCCACCACATACACGGGCCCGCGGATCGTCACCGGTTTCGTTGCGGTCATTATAGCGCACCTTTCCTATGGACAAAAAGCCATCGAATGCCGAACGTCCAACGTCGAACATCGAACGCGGAACGTCGAACATTAAACCTCATAGAGTCCGTCCTCGCGTTGAACGTCCTTGCGCGCGAGCCGTCCGAATGCTGGCGACGAAAATGCGGGTCAATTCGTCCGTTTCCTTTTTCTCCACAAAGCGGATGATCTCCGCGGCATACTCCAGCAACCGCTCCTCCAGGTCCCACTTGTCCTCGGTCATATCTTGCCTCACTTAATGCCGAATTTCGAAGTTTAACGTTCGACGTTCACGTTCTTCATCTTGTTCGCCATTCGTCGTCCTCTTTCACCCTATTCGAAGTTCGACGTTGGACGTTCAACGTTCGACGTTCACGTCCTCTTCTGCTTGTCCATCTCTCTTCTCACAAAAACTCGCGGGGATCCGTGATGTGCCCCGTCACCGCCGACGCCGCCGCGGTCAAGGGCGACGCCAGATAGATCGGCGCGTCCTTGGAACCCATGCGGCCGATGAAATTCCGGTTCGTCGTGCTCACCACCACCTCGCGCGCCTGCGTGCGGCCAAACGTGTCCACGGGCCCGCCCAGACAGGCCGCGCAGGAGGGCGGGGCAATATCCAGGCAACCCGCCGCCTGGAAGATTTCCACGAGCGACTGGCCGCCCGACCGGGGCGTCGCCAGCGCGTCCGCAATCTCCTGCGTGGCGGGCACCAGGAAGGTATCCACCTTGACCTTGCGCCTTTTCAGGATGGTCGCGGCGGCGACGAAATCCGTCAGCTTTCCGCCCGTGCAGGAGCCGATATAAACTCGATCGATCTTGACGTTCGTCCGCTCGCGCGCGAGGGCGAACTTGGCGGGCGAATGCGGCTCGGCCACGCACGGTTCCAGCCGGGAGACGTCAGTGGTGTATTCCCGGGCCACCGTGGCGCCCGGATCGCCGAAGACCGGCTCGAACGCCTTGTGCGTGCGTTTGCGGACATAGTCGAGCACCGTGTCGTCCGGCGCCATGATCCCGTTCTTCGCGCCCGCCTCCACCGCCATGTTGCAGAGCGTCATGCGCTCATCGAGGGACAAGGCGGACACCGCGTCCCCGTTGAATTCCATCGCGCAATAGTTGGCGCCTTCCACGCCGATATCCCCGATGATTTTCAGGATCATGTCCTTGGCCATGATGTAATCCGGCTTCACCCCCCGCAGGGTGAAGCGCAGGGTCTCCGGCACCTTGACCAGCAGTTTGCCCGTGCCCAGGATGAACCCCGCATCCGTGTTGCCGATGCCGGAGGCGAATGCGCCGAACGCGCCATGCGTGCAGGTATGCGAATCCGTGCCGAAGATCACCTCGCCCGGCCGCACGTGCCCCGCCTGGGGCAGCGCCACGTGGCACACCCCCTGGTAGCGCCGCGTGCCGGGATCGTAAAAATACGGCAGCCGCTGCTCCTTCGCGAAGGCGCGGAGGATATCCACGTTGCGGTGGGCTTTATCGTCCTTCGTGAAAATATAGTGATCCGGCAGAAGCACGACCTTCTCGCGATCCCACACCCGCGCGTCCTTTCCAAATTCGCGCTGAAAGATGCCGATGGTGCCCGGCCCGCAGATATCATGGCTCAACAGAATATCCACGGCGATCCAGACATTGTCGCCCGGCTTCACCGCGCTTTGCCCGGCCGCGCGCGCCAGGATTTTTTCCGTGAGGGTCATGCCCATGTCCGGCCCCTTGCCCTTATTTCAAAAACAGTTCGATCACTGGAACGGTCACCGGCGGTTTCGTGACCGGCAGGCTCAAGGTGAGCGGTTGGCCCGCGTCCTTTCCTTCCAGGGCCGCCTGCCAGTCGTGCCGCT
Organism: Lentisphaerota bacterium; assembly: GCA_016199105.1. Classification (GTDB taxonomy): domain Bacteria; phylum Verrucomicrobiota; class Kiritimatiellia; order JAAZAB01; family JAAZAB01; genus JACQHI01. The sequence continues at coordinate 3,632 of JACQHI010000413.1, forward strand.
TGTGGAATTTGACTTCCGACGCGTCGTGCAGGAACTGCGCGTATTCCACCCGGCCGGCAAACCCGTCCAGATGCAGTTCGACAAACGGCCACGCAAAGACATGCACGTAAAGCCTCTTCTTTTCCGGATTGTACGTCAGCCGGCAGTCCTGCGGCGCCTTGAAACCGGCCGGCGCCTGCGTGCACCCGTAAATCGAACGGCTGTGCCGTTTCATCCATTCACCCATGCCCGCCAACCGGCTCAGGGCGCGTTCGTCGAACTCGCCGCGGCCCGTCGGCCCCACGTTCAACAGAAGATTACCGCCCTTGGCCACCGAGTCGACCAGCATGAGCAGAAGCAGCTCCACGCTCTTCCACGTCGCTTCGTCCCGGTGATAACCCCAGGAGCCGGAAAAGGTCTGGCAGGCCTCCCACACCACGCGCCGCCCCTTGACCTTCACCCAGCCGCGCACCTGGAACTGCTCCGGCGTCTTGAAATCCCAGCCCTCGTCCAGGTCCAACCGGTCATCCACCAGGATATGGGGCTGGAGCCCCCGGACCATCTTCAGCAACTTCTCGCTCTGCCAGTCGGTATGCCCCTTGCCCACCCAGCTCTTGGCGCGCCCGCCCTTCCCCGACGGATAACTGAAGTCCAGCCAGAGCACGTCGATCTTCCCATACTCGGACAGCAGCTCGCGCACCTGCCCGTGCAAATAGTCGGCATACCGGCTGATCCGGCGGGGCCGGTTCAACTTCTCGCGGTCCGCATGACCCCGCATCGAATGCATGTCGTCGATCGGGAACTCGGGGTGATGCCAGTCGATGAGCGAATGATAAAATCCGGCTTTCAGCCCTTTCCCCCGAAACGCGTCCACCATGGGCCGGATCAGGTCGCGCCCGGCCGGCGTGTTGACCGATTTGTAATCGGTCAGCTTCGAATCCCACAGGCAGAACCCGTCGTGGTGCTTCGTCGTGATGACGAAATACTTCATGCCGGCGCCGGCCGCCGCCGCCGCCCAGAGTTCGGGATTGTACAGATCCGGATCGAAATGCCGGAAATACTTGTCATAGTCGGCGTCGGGAATCTGCTCGTACTGTTTCACCCATTCGTGGCGGGCGGGCAACGCGTAGATGCCCCAGTGGATGAACATGCCGAAGCGATCGTTCATGAACCAGGAGGAATCCCCCTGGGTGGGGCGGATGTCGGAGGAAACGGCGGAACGCGCGGTCTTGGCCATAAAACCATCCTTTCAAAAAACGCTTTTGTTTTTCCACGAAACGAGCGACAATGATTCAGTGGACGCTCCTGAAAGTCAAGGCTTTAGAAGTCATTGATGATACGGATAATTAAGCCGGAGCATGAGCACCCGTTCATGGTGAACCACGGAACACACGAAATGGATGAGGATAAGATTCGCGTGGATTAGACCTTATCCATCAGGAACCGCTATATAAAACAAGAAGATTTTTTAACTACGAAATACGCGAAACTCGCGAAAGGGGACAGAGATCAGGTTGTTTAGAAATTAAATCCAACTTTCACTCCTGTTTTTGCGCTTTTCGCGTGTTTCGTAGTTTCAATCTTTATCCGTGGTTGAGTTCATTGGGTTGTGGGCGGTGCCCACTTTTGCGAAGATTAGCGGGCACGTCCGGATTTTTTCCCGCGAATGACGCGAACAAGCGCGAATAAACAACCTGAAAAAATACCATGAAAAATTTGCTCGCTGAACTTTCGTGTATTCCGTGGCCAACAATTTCACTGGAAGGAGCGCCATGAACCGAATCCGCCGCTATTTCATCATCAGTGTGAGTGTCATGCTGGTCGCCCTAACGGGGAGCTGTGTCCGGTCCCTCTTCTCGTTCTACACGGATGACGCAAAAATCAAGATGCCCGCGCTGAACGGAGCCTGGCGGATGCTGGACGAGCACGGCACGCCGAAGATGCAGAAGCCGTGGGTCTTCAAGGACAACGAAATCCTGACCTACTCCGAAAAAGGGGGTTCGGGCGTCCTGGAAGTGGTCTATTTCAAGATCAACGACACCATCTTCATGGATACGTCCCCGCAGGAATCCGATTCCACCATCGTGAGCGAATGGTGGTCGCTCCACACGTTTCCCTGTCATTATGTCAGCAAGATCGAAACCAACGGCAACCGCCTGACGGTCATTCCATTGGACTTCAAGTGGCTCGCGCAGGCCCTCCAGGACGGCCGTGTGGACCTGCCCGCCCAGAAAGATCCGAAAAACGGGAAGGATGGCCCTCTGCTTTACACGGCCTCCCCCGAACAATGGATGGCCTTCCTGAAAACCCACGGCGCCAATGCGGAGGCTTTTCCCCCGAAAGGCGCCTACGTCTTCGTGACAGCCGGAGACGACGTGCTGACACAGATCTCCACGAATTTCCACAAGGCCGACCTGGCCCCCGACCGGGAGGCGGAGTTGAAGAAAGTGGAGAAATAATCAATGCGCTGTCACTCATGGAACAGACGATCAGTCCTGCCCGCATATCTACTGAGGTGTCTCCCAATGGCAATAGCCCTGACCGGATTTGCAGCCGCCGATACAGCCTCCTGGCCGGAACGACCGATTCCCGTGAACCCGGCCGAGGCCGTGATCGAAGCCTTCTGGGTGCCAACGCTGGGAGCCAGCCAGCGGTGGAAGGCCGAAAGCGAAGGCAAGGTAACGGGCCTGGCCATGCGGGGGACTTGGGAGGCGGTGCATTTGAGCTTCACGGCCCGACCGGAGAATGGGCGCGTCACCCTCCACCGCCCGTATGCCCTCGATATTCACGAGTACCAGGGATTGCTGATGCGCATGATCACCGGAGAAGGTGTCCGGGTCAGCATCGTGGCGACGATTGACGGCGAACGCCGGCCCATCTGCACGCAGGCGCCCGGGAGCAATGACGAACTCGAATTCGGCGGACCACTGGGCCTATCGGCGGGCGCCCCGGGGAAACTGGAGAACCTGGAAATCCAGTTCGAGAGCCAGACGCCGGCGGCGCATCAGATGACGTTGCACTGGGTGTTGGTCACCCGGCCCGGGGAACGCTGGACACCACCCGGGCAGCCCTTCGATGCCATGATCGCGACGACCAACGGCGCATTCGAGCCGGGAATGGGTCTGCTGTTCGATGCCGGCGAACTCGATCAATTGCGAACCGGTTATGCCTTGCCTGCCTTCGACGCTATCTGGCGGCAGGACCAGGAACAAGCGTCCCGGCAGTATGCCATCGATCCCGCCGGCATGATCCGTCAGTATATGCTCTACGGGGTCACCCGCTATGGACGAGTATCGGACCTGACCGTCGATACCGGCTGCGATGGACTCAGTCTGGCGCTGGTGGGGTTGATGAACCGGAACCCGGATTATATGCGCCAGGCCGCCCGCCACGCCATCGTCTTCGCGCGCATGGAGCACTGGAGCGAAGGCTTCATGGACCGCACACCCGCCATCGCCTGGACCCACGCGGGCTTTGCCCCCACCGTTGCCACCATCAAAGCCTCCTTGCTGCTGGATTGGACCTGGAACTGGTTGACGCCGGCAGGACGGGCCTTGGTGCGTGATGCCATCCGCAAGAAGGGATTGCCATACATCGAAACGACCAAGGAGGCCATGGCCAACCAGGGCATCCGTTTCAATAAAGGACGCATCCTGGGCACCATGGCGGTGACGGAGAATTGGGACAGTCCGGCGCTCAAGGTCGTGATCAATGACAGTCTGCGCATCATCAATATGAGGATGAACGAAGCCGTCCTTGCCGACGGCACGTTCAGCGAGGGCATGGGTTATGGCAAGGGCTCCACGGCCTCGGCCATGCTGTCCTATTACGCCGCGAGCCGGGCACTGAAACAACCGGTGAAGGACCTGGCCTCGCCGCGGATCCTCCCGGCGCTCACGTATATGCTGGACGCCGAGATGGAAATTACGCCGCTGTTCGCGGCCTTCGCCGCCGGGGCATTGGGCGATGAACGCTTTGCCGCCCAATGCGTGCCGATGCACCTGTTGGAAAGTTATCAAACCCACAGTCCGGGATCCACCGCCGCCAATGGCGTGGAATATGTGTTCTTCGGCCTGCCGAATTTGTGGGCGCCGCGCCTGGCCGCTGCGGCGCCAGCGCCCCAACTCTCCCCCTACAAGGCATACCCGAACGGGGGTTGGGTCTTCATGGGCAGCGATGACGCGCGCTTGCCGCGCGTCACCTTCGAAAGCGGCCTATGGGATGGGGCTGGTCACGCCTGGAAACACAAGAACGCGGTGACCCTGACGGGCTGGGGCCGGACGCTGCTGCTGCCGCGCGGCCATGTCGCTTACGCCGATGCCCGCAGTCCTTACACACAGAGCACCCTCGCCAACAACACCTTTTCGCCGGGCGGGCGCGATCAGGATGCCAGCGGCGTGAAGAATCGCGGCGCAACGCTGCGGCCGGGCGCGGATCTGGGTCCGGTGGCCATCGCCGAGTCCGATGGCGCCACGGCCTGGCGGACGGGCGTGACCGAAGCGCTGCGGCGCGTGATTCTCATCCGTCCCGCTGTCGTGCTTGTCGAAGACCGCGCGGAGTTCGCGCGCCCGGAAACCGGCGTGCAGAGTTGGAACAGCCTGTCGCCGTGGACAACGAACGGGATGACCACACAGAGCGCGACGGACGGCGCCTCCATGCGCCTCACGTGCCTGCTGCCGCCTGCCGCGGCGTTGACTGCCGGCGAGGATTCCGTGCACCGCGATCCGAAAACCGGCGACATTGTGCCTGCCTACCGGGCAACCTTCACTCTCCCGGCCGCCACGCATCACCGCATCCTGACGCTCATCGAGGCCATCCCCCCCGCGGGGAACGGCGTCCCCGCTCAGATCAAGACACTGGAACCCGACCGGCTGCTCGAGATCACCCAGGGCAACTGCGTCACACGCATCGCCTGGAACCGCGAACCCTTGCCGGCGGACAGGCTCTGGGAGTGCGATACCGACGGATCCCTGCTGATCCTCGTCAGAAAAGACAACACACTCATCCTGGCTGCCGCCTTCGACGCCACCCATGTCAAAACGCCCTGGGGCGCCAAGACCGGCGAAGGGCTGATCACCATGACACCATCGGCTGATCGGATAAATTAGGCCGTCAAAGGCGGCGACTGTTCCCGTGAGGGACGTTGTCCCAACGGGACTCACGTCCACAGGTAGGGCGGTTTCGGCGAAACCGCTGCAACATCCGTAATCCAAAATCGGCAATCCCGCGAACGCGGGACCAGTCCAAAACCTGTCACGCGAAATGCGTGATCCAAAATCAGCCTGTCACCTGCCGAGGAACCGCAGGGCGTTTTCGCCCAGGATCAGCCGCTTGTGCTCGTCCGGCGCGCGCAGGGCCTCGATGCGCCGCAGATAGGCCGTGATCACGGCCGGATGGCCGATGCCGCCATCGCTGCCGAACATCAGTTTCTCCGGGCCCAGCGTGTCATAGAGTTTCTGGATGCCCCACTGCGTCGGACCGCTCAGGCACACGAACAGGTTCGGCAGCTCCCTGACGGCATCCAGGTAGTCCGGCCAGTGTTCGCGCAGTCCGCCGTGCGCGCTCAACACGCGCAGGCGGGGATAACGCCGGGCATAGGCGGCCACCTGGCTGGCGCTGCCATACTCCGGCGAGCCATCGTGAATCGTGACCGGCACGTTCAGCGCAATGGCTTCTTCGGCCACGATATCCATGCCGCGGTTGGCCAGCGAAGTGCCCTGGCAGACCGGCACGAATTTGAGTCCGCGCAACCCCCACTCCCCGATCGCCTGGCGGATGGCCTGTCGCAGGGGCGCTTCCGGCCAGGCCGGACAGACGGTGCCCCAGGCCAGCAAGCGGTCGGGATGGCGCCGGGCCGCATCGGCCAACGCCTTGTTTTCCGCCCGGATGACCTCCGCAT
>JACQHI010000425.1 GCA_016199105.1 Lentisphaerota bacterium
CGGCGGGCAGTCTGCTGACGTGCCCGCCCTACAAGTTGGGGGAATCTAAAGGAGGGGTTGCTCCATCCATCCGGATGACCCCTGTTAGAGGCCTTCCTCATACCACCGGGTGGTTGGTGATTTTCGCCAAATAATAGTTGTCCAAGTATTAAGGGAGGCTTCGATGAACTGGAGAAAAATCGCGGTTCTGTGGAGCATCGTGTTGGCGGCGGAAGCGGGCCGGGCGGCGACGTATTACGTCAGCCCATCGGGCAACGACGCCAACAACGGCACGAGTTGGGCGTTGGCCAAGCTGACCATCAATGCGGGCGTCGGTGTGGCGACCAATGGCGACACGGTATTGGTCGCTAACGGTGCCTATTTACTGACAGCCACGATCGCCATCAATCAAAGCATCACCCTGAAAAGCGTCAATGGTGCGCAGTTTACGACGATAGATGGCGGCGATGCCGTGCAGTGCGTGTCTATAGTGACCAATGCGGTGCTGGATGGATTCACTGTGACGAACGGATATTCGATAAGCATCTTTGGCTTCGGTGTCGGCGGTGGCGTGGATATCGATGGTGGTATGGTGCAGAACTGCACGATCAGCGGCAACACGGCTAATTACGGCGGCGGTGGCGTGCGCATCATTGCCGGGACGCTGCAAAACTGTACGATCAGCGGCAACACGGCTCCACATAGCGGTGGTGTGCTCTGCCTTGCGGAAGGGACGGTGCAGAATTGCATGATCAGCGGCAACACTGCTGGAGGGGACGGCGGCGGCGTGGACTGCGCAAATGGCGGGACGGTGAAGAACTGTATAATCATTGGCAACACGGCTGGTGGCAGCGGTGGTGGCGTATATATCAATGGTGGGGATACCCGTCCTGGGACGGTGGAGAGCTGCACGATCTGTGGTAACACGGCTGTATGGGACGGCGGTGGCGCGTATTTCAAACTTGGCGGAACGATTGTGAATTGTATTATCTATTTCAATAACACAGACTGGTTCAATTCTGGCGGAACAGCCAATTATAACTGTTCACCAACCGCAATTCCTGGAACCGGCAACATCACGAACGATCCCGGTTTTGTCGCCAATGGCTCCGGTTATGGCGCCAGCCATATCCCCGGAGACTATCATCTGACGGCGTCGTCGCCCTGCCGAAACACCGGCCTGAACCAGGATTGGATGACGAATGCTATGGACCTCGATGGTTTTGATCGAATTAACGAAAACATAGTGGACCGGGGCGCCTACGAATATAGGTCCGATGGTTCGAGTCTGAGTGCTCCCACCGGCCTGGCGGCCTCGGACGGGAACTACACCAATAAGGTTGTGCTCACTTGGAATGCCGTATATGGCGCGATCCTCTACGAAGTCTGGCGGAATACGACCACCAACTCGTCAGGAGCAAGTAAAATATCGGACGCTACGGGCACGACCTACGACGACACGACGGCCTCGCCGGATACCACCTATTATTACTGGGTCAAGGCTCGGAACTCGTCGGGCAGCAGCGAGTTCAGCAGCTCTGACTCCGGTTATCGCGCCTCGGCGTTGAGCGATCTGAGCGCGCCGGCATCTGTGACCGCGACGGATGGCGTTTTCACGAACAAGGTGAGGATTACGTGGACTTCTGTCTCCAATGCGACCAGTTACGAGGTGTGGGGGAATGTGACGAATAACACCGGCTCGGCCATGCTCAAGGGCGAGACGGCTGAGACCACGTATGATGACACCAACGCTCTGCCTGGGAGTCGGGTGTATTATTGGGTCAAGTCGAAGACCGCTGCAGGTACGAGCTGGTTCAGCACCCCGGATAGCGGCTACGCGGGTCTAGGTGCGAGCGCTTCCGGGGTGGCGGACCTGTCGCTCGCGAACTTGACGTTTCTCCCGTCGGCGCTTGCGCCGGGAGCCAGCCCGACCCAGGTCACGCTCCTTTTGCAGAACAACGGCCCTGCCAACATGGCGACATTGAATACGCGGTACGTAGTGGACTTCTATCTGTCTTCCAACGCCACATTCGGGGATTTGGACGATGTCTGGATCGGCCAGTATGCGGGGGATGTGATGCTGGACGCCGGGCTGTCTTCGAGCCTGATGATTACGAACACGGCGCTCTCCGGCGTGGTGATTCCGTCCACGTTGAACGGGCTCTATTCCGTGTTTGCGCGAGTGGATCATGCGTTGCCGTCAACCTTGGCGGACACGAATGGGAATAACAACGTCGCTTTGCGGTCCGGAACGGTCATGGTGAGCAGTAACGCCATTGCCGGTCTGGCGAAGAACGACTATGACGGCGATGGCGCTTCCGACCTGGCCATCTGGGATCCGGCATCCGGCAACTGGTATCTTCGGACCATGTCCGGGACTCTTCTCGCCTGGGGTGTGTCATGGGGCTGGCCGGGGGCCAAGGCGGTGGAGGGCGATTACGATGCCGACGGCGTCAGCGACCTGGCGGTCTTCGACGGCAATACAGGGTACTGGTATATTCAGACGGTTTCCGGATACCTGATTGCCTGGTCCATCCCGTGGGGCTGGCCGGGCGCGATTCCCGTGTCGGGCGATTATGACGCCGATGGGCTTTCCGACCTGGCCGTGTTCGATAACAATACTGGAAGCTGGTTCGTCCGCTCGATGGCCACCAACGTGTTGGCGTGGGGCGTGAGCTGGGGCTGGCCCGGAGCCATTCCCGTGCCGGGCGATTTTAACGGGGATGGAGTGAGCGATCTGTCCGTTTTCGACAGCAACACGGGTTACTGGTACATCCGGACGATGAGCGGCACGACCCTCGCCTGGGCCGTGGCGTGGGGTTGGCCGGGCGCCATTCCCGTCTCGGGCGACTATGATGGGGATGGCTTGGCCGATATCGCCGTCTTCGACAGCAACACGGGGTACTGGTTTATCCAGAGCGTCAGCGGTACGGTTCTCGGCTGGCAGGTGCCATGGGGTTGGCCGGGCGCGGTGCCGGTGTCGGGCGATTACGATGGGGATGGTGTTTCCGATCTGGCCATCTGGGATCCGGCATCCGGTTTCTGGTACATCCGGAC
>JACQHI010000411.1 GCA_016199105.1 Lentisphaerota bacterium
CCCACATTGACGGACTGACTCTGGAAAACGTTCGGGTGCCCGACGGGGACAGCATCGGTATGGAAGAAGTCACGCAAGCCGACAAACCGCGCTAATCCAGCGCGAAATAATAACAGTATGACGGAGTAACAGGTCAGCATGAAGATCAGCCTGACAGCGGTAGTGGCAGTCGGAGCGCTGCTGGGCGGAATCGGAGGCATGGTGATGATCGGGCTGCTGACCCCGGCCTGTGCCGGGGAGCCGGCCGCAGCCGGCCCCACGGGCTGCCCTCTCGTACCGATACCAAAGGAATACGAGGAGACCGGCGGTGCGGCGAAGCTCGCTGGCGACGCGGTCATCGTCATCGGCGCAAACGCCACGGAACCGGAGAAGTACGCCGCCGAGCGCCTCCAGGGCCTGATCGAACGGCGCTTCAAGCGCAAGCTGGCGGTCGTGACCGAAGACAAGGCCGGAGAGGTCAAGCAGCCCATCGTCCTCGGCCAGGCTTCGACCAGCGAGCGGGTCAAGACGCTCTGCGACCAACAGAAGATCGACTTGTCCGAGTTGGCCGGCAAGTCGGCCAGTCAGGACGGGTTCGTCATCGAGGTGCTGGACGGGGGCAAGACCGTTCTTGTGGGCGGCTCGAATCCGCGGGGAGTGATCTACGGCGCCGAAGCCTTCTTCGACCTCTTGCGCTCCGAGGGCGGCGAAGTGACCTTTCCGCTGGTCTCGGTCCGCGACTGGCCGAGCATCCCCTGGCGAGGGCGGCCCTTCCACACGGTGGAACGTCACCTGGCGCCCGGGGTCATGGAAGCCTACGCACACGCGCGGCTCAACTTCATTGACATCCGCAACAGCTTTTCGGGCACGGGGCAGGGGACGGACCTCTCCAAGCTGCCGGCGAAAAAGCTCATCGAAGAGGCCCACCGCCGGGGCATCTTGGTGTATGGCACGGTGATGGCGAGGGGCAAGGGCGAAGGCGCCGCCCGGAAGCTCTTCGAGGAGTTCGCCACCCTGGGGTGTGACGGCCTGTGGGCATCCTTCGACGACGCCGGGGGCGGCAAGGACCCTATCAGTTTTATCAAGATGGTGGTGGAGGTCGCCGGCAAGTACGGCATTCCCGGCACGCGCCTAGCCTTCACCCCGGCGGCGGGGAGCTACAACGCCCTGGGCGAGGACGAGCGCCCCTTCGCCGAGATCCCCGGCTTCGCGGAGGCGACCTTTTTCATCACCAAGCCGCCCACGAAAAAGATGGCCGAACTAGCCCCCAAGTTGGGCATGAAGCGGCCGCCCGGCTGGTGGCACAACTGGCCGACCTATTCCTTCGGCCTGATCCCCGGAAGATACTTCGGCGGCTCATCGTTCCAGAACCGCCGTGTGCCTGCCTATCTTGAGTTGGCTCCGCTGGAGCTCGGTTGGGGCACTCCCAAGTACGACGCCATCCGCGACGCCGCCGGGAACTGCGACACGGTAATGCTGTGGAATGGCATTGGCACCGAGGAGTACAACACCACGGTCATGGGCATCTGGGCGTGGGCGCCGGAGACGCACGACTGGGAGCGCACCCGGCTGGCGATCTACGGCTGGGTCTTTGGCCCGGCGCAGGCCAACGCCGGCGCCGACTTCGACGATCGGCTCTGGGCGTTCGATAAGCGCTACGGCCTGCCCACCGGTTTGAAGAGGCTCAAGGACGAGGTCACTGATCCGCGCCGGCTCAAGGACGTGAAGGATCGGGCAAAGGCGCTCCAGGTGATCGGCGAGATGGAGGCGGCCCTCACGCTCCTGGAAACGCGCGCCCCGGGCGAGAGCATGCTGGAGCCCACACGCCTTAAGGAGTACTTCCTCGAGCCCATGCGCGCCACGGCGACCTACGCCCGCAAGATGGCCGAGCTGGACTACCCCGAGTACGCCCTCGCCGACCTGGACGATGAAATCCTTGCCCTGGTTGAGAAGGGGCAGGACGAGGACGCCAGGAAGAGGCTGACTGAAATACGGGAGCGGGTCACGGCCCAGGTCGAGAAGGTCGCGACCGAGCTGGCGGGCTTGGTGCGCGTGGACCCGTACGTCAAAGATTGGAAGGAGCGCGTCTCCGGCTTGGACTACTGGAAGAAAAAGCTGGAGGAGAAGCGCGCCGCGAACGCGAAGAAGTAAGAATCTCGGACTGCTGTCGCGACAACATGATGCGCAACGTGAAGGTCAGGGGCATCACGTCAAACACGCTCGGAAGGTCAGCTCAGATATTGGGCCGGGGCGAAGTGATGGGAAAGAGACGATGAGATGATTCACGCCCTGCTCATCGTGGTCATGATACTGATGGGGCCCTCCCTTGTGCTGGCCGACCCGGAAGGGCATGGTGATGAAGCACACAAGATGAATCCCCCCTTCGTTCTGGTGAATCGCCAACTCTATTATTCCTCGCCCGGCCGGGGCGTTGCATCCTGGCTGTCCGTCTGGTATGCCGGCGCCGGATTAACGCGCGTCGAGAACCTCCGTACCAGCGCCCAGTCGGATGCCTATCGTAATTGGCAGCGCCGTCAATCGGAAGACAACGGCCGGACCTGGTCTCCGCCCCAGCCGCTCGATGGCGTGGTGCAGGAGACCAAGGCCGGTGGCATCGTCGAATACCCGTCGCACCCAATCTACGATCCCGTCACGAAGCGGAGTTACCGCTTCTTCATGGTGCGCCAGTGGCCCGGGCTTCCGTGCTACACGTATGATTCGAAACATGCTTGGGTCGATCACGTCTTTGTCTCCGAAGATGGCGGGCCGCCGCGACTGCTGCGCTACGAGGACGGCGCAGATTTAAGCCCTGCGAACCCCTTCGATCCCGCGTATCTGCACGCCAACAAAGCCTATTTCGGCAACGCCCCGGCGTTTGCGCCCGACGGAACGGTGTACTTTCCTGTTGCGACCCGCGCCGGCGTGATTCTCTTCCGCCGCGATCAGGCGAGCGGAGAGTGGCGTCCGTCGAATGGCTGCCCGATCTCGCCAGACCTGTCCTCGCGTGGGCTGATCGAGCCGGAGGCAGCGGTGCTGCGCAATGGCCGCATCCTCATTGTCTGCCGCGGCAGCAACACTCGGAAGACCCCGGGCCGCAAATGGCGCATCCTCTCCGAGGACGGCGGGAAATCCCTGGGCCCGGTAGAAGAGTTCCGCTATGACGACGGCAGCCCATTCTACTCGCCCTCAAGCATTCATCGTTTCCTGCGCGCGGGCCGTAACGGGAAGCTGTACTGGTTCGCCAACATCACGCCCGAGCCGCCGCGAGGCAACGCGCCGCGTTACCCGCTTTGCATCGCCGAGATCGACGAAGAACGGGCGGCGGTACGCAAGGACAGTCTGAAGGTGCTCGACACGCGCCGGGCCGGCGAGCCGGAGACGCTGCAATTCTCAAACTTCTCCCTGCTGGAAGACCGGGCCACCGGCAACATTGAGATTTATGTCACGTTGCTCGGGCTGAACCCGAAGGACTTCTGGCGCTCGGACGTGTATCGGTATATCTTTTCCCCGTGATGACCCACATCATGAAGATGACTTGGAAACAACGGAAGCAACTCCCCAGACGTTCGAGGTGGCCGACAGCACAGGCCAATGGCATGCCGCCGAGGCGCGGGTGGCAGGGGACACGGTCGAGGTGTGGGCTGAGGCAGTGAAAGAGCCCGTGGCGATCCGCTATGCCTTCGCCGGCGACCCGGTTGCCGCCAACCTGTACAACCGCGATGGGTTACCGGCGGCCCCCTTCACATCAAAAGAAAAACCCGCACCGGGGATTGACAGGTAGATCGTGATCCCCTTTGCTGGTTGAGAGGAAGCAGGCCGGTACGATTCAGGAAGCTCTGGCAATGGTCTGGAAGCTCACGAGTAATTTAAAAAAGGGGAACTCACCCGCTGGGATGCGAATCACGCTGGGCCTGTTGCTTCTCTGCCTGGTGACATGTGCCACAACCTGGGGCGCGGAACAGAAGCCCATCGAGACGGTTGGCTACCAGCTCCGGCTCGATGTGGTCAGCAGCGGTACTGATGGCGGGTTCTGCTGGTTTCATCCGCGCGCCGGCGCGATTCCCGGCAACCCGCCCACGGTCGTGCTGACGATGCAAAAGTGGTTGCTCAAGCGCAGCGATGTTTTTTTTCCCGTGCATTCGCTGCTCACGGCCGACCTCGGCAAGACGTGGACGAAGCCCGTCGAGCACGCCGGCACGCTGGGCCGTCATTCCGCCGTCAACGGCATCGAGGAGGGCATTTGCGATTTCACGCCCAAGTGGCACGCGAAATCGGGCGTGCTCCTGGGCACCGGCCACACGGTGCATTACGAGAACAATCATCTGGTCAAGGTGCGTCCGCGCGCGACGGCGTGGTCGGTCTATGAGCCGAACACACAGACCTGGACGCCGTGGCAGGCGCTTGAGATGCCGGATGAACCGAAGTTCGCCTGCAGCGGCGCGGGCAGCACCCAGCGTGTGGACCTGGAGAACGGCGATGTGCTCCTGCCGGTTTACTCGAAAGCGATCGGCGGCCATGCGTATTTCTCGATGGTCGTCCGCTGCCGATTCGACGGCAAAACACTGAGCGCCGCCGAATACGGCAGCGAACACACGGTGAACATCGACCGCGGCCTCTACGAGCCGAGCCTCGCGAAGTTCCAGGGCAAGTTCTATCTCACCCTGCGCAACGACCGCGCCGCCTACGTCGCCGTGAGCGGGGATGGCCTGCGCTTCGCCGAGCCGCGCAAGTGGACATTCGACGATGGCGCCGACCTGGGCAGCTACAATACGCAAGCGCACTGGGTCACGCACCACGCTGGACTGTTTCTCGTTTACACGCGCCGCGGCGCGAACAACAACAACGCCTTTCGCAGCCGCGCGCCGCTCTTCATGGCGCAGATTGATCCCGAACGTCTGGTCGTGCTCCGCGCCACCGAGCGCGAATTGGTTCCGAACAAGGGGGCGCAACTCGGCAATTTTGCCGTCGTGGACATCAACGAACGGGAAACATGGGTGACCACATCCGAGGGGATGAGTCCGGGAAATCCGTCGCGCTACGGCGCGGACGGGCGAGTCTATGCGGCCCGGATTCTTTGGGAGCAGCCCAATCGCGTTTGGAACCGACACTGAACACAAACGACACATGTCCCCTTTCCCGGCGGGCATGAAGGCGATTTCGGGTAGGGTTCAAGGTTCAGCGGTTCACTGCTCAACGGTTGCTCCTACTTCGTAGCGAAAGGGCTTCACCACTTCGCAGAGTAGAACCGACTTTTCTGGCGAATTTCCCAATTGCGTTATGGCGCTATCGAGCTTGACGTCTCGGGCTCGTTCCAGCATCTTATCCGGCATACAAGTGCTTATGAGCCTTAAATGAGGAGCGAAATTATGGCAAAAACTGCCGCAAAAAAGGGCAAAAAAGCGACGAATCAGGTGTCGATCTGCCCGAACGGCGAAGTGTTTGCATTGCCGTCCGCACAGGATTTTCTGAAGGAAAAAAAGCGGCTGATAAAGCTCGTGGACGCGCAGCGGACGTTGAATCGTGAAATCGTCGTGGTGATGGGGGTGGGCTTCGTGGGCGCGGTCATGGCGGGCGTCGTGGCGGATTCGGTCGATCCGGAATCGGGAGAGCCCTATTACTTTGTCATCGGGATGCAGCGTCCCTCTCCCAGGTCCTACTGGAAAATACCCTATATCAACCGGGGGATGGCGCCGGTGGAGGCCGAAGACCCGGAGGTGGCGCCGCTGATCGAACGGTGCGTCAAAACACGAAAAACCCTTGTGGCCTCGTTTTTGGACGATGCCCTTTCCCTGGCGGATATTGTCGTGGTGGATGTGCAATGCGACTATCATAAAGAAAGCCTGGGCAATGTCAGAAAAGGACATACGGACATCGCCGCTCTGGAAAGCAGCCTCGAAACGATCGGCCAGCAAATCAAGCCCGGCTGTTTGGTCTTGATCGAAACCACGGTGCCGCCTGGAACCACGGAATATGTGGCCTATCCGACCATCAAAAAGGCTTTCGCCAAAAGAGGGCTCCACGATGCGGAGCCCTTGATCGCCCATTCATTCGAGCGCGTCATGCCGGGACGGAAATACGTGGAGTCCATCCGCGATTTCTGGCGTGTTTGCAGCGGCATCAACGAGCCCTCGCGCGAGCGGGTTGTAAAATTTCTCTCCCGCGTCATCAATGTCGAAAAATATCCCTTAACCGTGCTGGAGCAGCCCATCGAGAGCGAAACATGCAAAATCGTGGAAAATTCCTTCCGGGCGACCATCCTGGCTTTTCTCGATGAATGGAGCCGGTTCGCCGAAAAAAACAGGGTCGATCTTGTCAAGGTGATTCATGCCATCAAGGTGCGGCCAACCCATTCCAATCTCATGTTTCCCGGACCGGGCATCGGCGGATACTGCCTGCCCAAAGACGGCGGCTTGGGCGTATGGGCGTATAATACGCTCTTGGGATTCGATGACGATATTTTCAAGATCACCCCCATGGCCATCGATATCAACGATACCCGGGCCATCCATGTTGCGGAGCTTGTCCGGGATGCTTTGCGGAATATGGGGAAAATTGTCGCGGCGTCGAAAATCGCCCTCTTGGGCGTATCCTACAGGGAGGATGTCGGCGACACCCGGTACAGCGGCTCGGAGCTGATCATTCGAAAATTGACCGAAATGGGAGGCGATGTCGTCGCCCACGATCCGTATGTCAAACACTGGTGGGAGATCGAACAACAGGATACATATCCGGCAACGGGGCATTCATGGTCGCGTTTTTTCCGCAACCAGGAAGGACTGTCCGAGACCCGGATGCAACCCGATATCGCCCATGCCCTGAAAGGGGTGGATGCCGTCGTATTGGCGGTCAGGCATCAAGCGTATCTGACCCTTGCTCCCGACGACGTGCTGAAAATGGCCGGAAATCCCATGGCCGTTATCGACTGTTTCGGCATCCTGGACGATGCGGCTATTCATCGATATTTCGAGCTCGGCTGCGAGGTTAAAGGGTTGGGCAGGGGACATGTCCAGCGGATCAAGGAAACGGTGCGAAGCCGGAAAAAGACATAGCCCCCTTTCTTTTCAACGTCGGAGCGGCGTCTCGCCGCAGGGATGGCGCGTTGTCAACATACCGGGAGGTTGTGATGGGAATCAGCATCGGCTTGGTCGGGCTCGGGGCGTTCGGACGCTGTTTCGCAGACCTGTTCAAGGCCCATCCGCTGGTGGACCGGATCGCCCTGTGCGATCGGGAGCTGGAGCGCATGGAGGTCTATGCCCAAAAAGACTCATGGCGGGACAAGTTCAACCGGCGGGACATGTACGCCTCGCTGGACGAGATCTGCAAGAGCGACTTGGATGCCCTGGTCGTCATCACGCAGCACTGGCTGCATGCGCCGCAGTGCGTGCAGGCCATGGAATCCGGCAAGCACGTGTACAGCGCGGTGCCCCTGATCACCGTGCCGGACGCGGACGAAATCATCGAGTGGTGCGACCGGCTCGTGAGCACGGTCAAGCGCACGGGCCGCCACTACATGTTCGGCGAGACCACCTACTACCGGCCCTGCGCCATGTTCTGCCGCCGCAAGGCGGCCGAGGGCGCGTTCGGCGATTTCGTCTATGCCGAGGGCGAGTATTTTCACGACGTGGATTCCGGATGCAGTCTGCGCGAGGTGATGAAGTACCGCCTGGCGAGCAAGGCCGGACGGGAATACATGAAAGTCGCCGCCCGGTATCGTCGCAAACGCATCAAGGGCGGACCCATGCATTATCCGACGCATTCCACGTCCGGTCCCGTGTGCGTGATGAACGCCCACGCCGTCAAGGTGACGGCCTACGGGTACCGCAACCGGAATCACGACCCGTTCTTCGAGAAGGACGCGTTCAGCAACGAGGTGGCCCTGTTCAAAATGAGCAACGGCGCCACGGTCCGGATTGCCGAGTGCCGCGAGGTGGCGGGCGCCATCGCCGACGCCGAGACTTTCCGGATTATCGGAACGGCGGGCGGCTACGCCGAGAACCGGTGGATGCAGAACTTCCGGACGGCGCCCGGCACGGCCAAAACGCTCCAGATCACAAAGCTGACGGATGAACAGATGCGCTCGCCGCTGCCGCCGGAGGTGGCCCGGGCGTTCAAGAGCATGTGCCAGCCGAACGCCAACCCGGACGACGACTTCGTTCCGACCGGGCACGGAGGCTCGCATCCCTACCTTGTGCACGAGTTTGTGGACGCCATCGCCCATGACCGGGTTCCGGCGATCAACGTGTGGGAGGCGGCCCGCTACATGGCGATGGGCGCCATGGCCCACAAGTCGGCGCTTCGCGACGGCGAAACGTTGAAGGTTCCCGACTGGGGCAATGCGCCCGGTTCCAGACCCTCCCGCCCGGGAGTCCGGAAATCCGGAAAGCGCTGAGGCTGGCCTGCTCCTGGGGGGCGAAGCGTTTCGAAAGCGGACACGTGGATTTCGCTTCGGTGGTGCGAAGCCTGCGACGGGATCAAGGGGAGCGAGGGGAGGATTTTCGTGATCGGTATGGGGACCGTGGACGGGCTATGGTGGTGGCGGCGGCGCGCCGGCATTGCCGATGGGGCCTGTGTGCGCTGGGGCGATTGGTCGGGGGGTTGGATGTCGGCTGTGTGAGCGGGGCGATCCGGCGAGTCGAACGAGATGTGCACCGGGATCGACAGTTGCGGATGCAGTATCGGTAAGCAACCAAGAGAATATTGAATAATGAGACGTGACCCCAATCCGAGGGTGGAATTCAGGATCCCCAAAGGGCAGCGACAACTCTTCCTCGACGATGGCGATGTGTTTCGCATTGAGCGCTTGAAGAAGACTCTGCACCCGCCCGACAAGAAAGGGGCGGTCATCCGACCCGACTTGCTCCGGGG
>JACQHI010000418.1 GCA_016199105.1 Lentisphaerota bacterium
CGAACAGTATTATTGAACGAACTTCGCATCCATGTATGCACGGCGCCAATGGCCCGTGCCTTTGCTCGGAAATCCTATGGATGTCCTGCACCGATGGCAAGCGGAAAGTGATCCCAAATTCGAAGTTATGACGGGCGGGCGATTGTTGTCTTGCCTTCAAAGTTGTCTTTATGCAGATTATGCGCGTGGAGTATAAAGACAATTTGTAGAAAGACAACTTTAGTGCATAGCCGCATGAGAATTGCCGCGAATTGGGGAGGATTTGTTGACACGGCCGGCGGTGTATGGTCAATTCGACGGGACCACACAGGAATTGAACGTGGAAACGCCGTGTCAAGATCGGGTCACGGCGCTCTGGTTGAGAAACATGAAGCAATCGAGTAATTTTAAGAAGTGAGAAAAATGTTTTTTTGGGCATGGTTCAACGGTTCACGGTTAAGAGGTTCACGGTTGGGCTTTTCGGCCCGAAATCCGACAAACCTGTAATTGTGAACCGTTGAACCGTGAACCATGCCCTTTTTTCCGAGGGACTTTATGTCGTATCGCATCGAAATAGGGCTGAAGCGCGGCGTTCACGACGCGCCGGGGCACGGCGTCAGGGGGAAGGCGGAGAAGGCGCTCGGGATTCGCCTCCGGTCCGTGCAGACCCGCCGCGTGTTCAAGGTTGACGCGCAACTGTCGGCGGCCGAACAAACCGCCCTCCGCCGGGCGTTCGCGGATCCGGTCGTGGAAGTGTCCGGCGAGGGACGCCTGCGCGCCCCGAAATTCGACTGGTTGATCGAAGTCGGGTTCCGGCCGGGCGTGACGGACAACGTCGGCCGCACGGCCCGCGTGGTGGCGGCGGACGTGCTCGGGCGGCCGCTGACCCGCGACGAGGCGGTCTATACCGCGACGCAGTATTTTGTGCGGGCGCCGGACCTGTCCCGCGAAACGGCCACGCGGCTGGCGCGGGATCTTCTGGCCAATCCGCTGATTCAGTCCATCCAGGTTTTTTCCGCCGAGGAATGGGGCGCGGTCCCGCCGGATGAAAGCGTGCCGGCCATCCGCGAACCAACCCGCATCGAGGTCGGCACGTTCGATCTTTCCGGGTCGGACGCCGACCTGCTCAAGCTAAGCCGGGACAAGCTCCTGTCGTGCAGCCTGGACGAGATGCGCGCCATCCGGGATTATTTCCGGAGGCCGGCTGTCGTGGCCGCCCGCAAGGCCATGGGATTGCCCGACGCGCCGACCGACGTCGAGGTGGAAAGCGTGGCGCAGACCTGGTCGGAGCACTGCAAGCACAAGATTTTCGCCGGGATTGTCCATTACACGGATGAAAACGGGAAGGAAGAGACCATCGACTCCCTGTTCAAGACCTACATCCGCGGTTCGACGGAGGCCATCGCGAAGGACGTGGACTGGATGGTCTCCGTGTTCACGGATAATGCCGGGATCATCCGTTTGAACGACCGGTTGAATGTCGTCTACAAGGTGGAAACGCACAACAGTCCGTCGGCGCTCGATCCGTACGGCGGGGCCATGACCGGCATTGTGGGCGTCAACCGCGATCCGATGGGCACGGGGATCGGCGCCTCGCTGCTGTGCAATGTGTGGGGCTATTGCCTGGGCTCGCCTTTCTACGACGGCGACCTGCCGGAAGGCCTGATGCATCCGCGCCGGATCCGCGACGGCGTGCATCTGGGCGTGATCGAGGGCGGTAACCAAAGCGGCATTCCCTGGGCGCGGGGCTGGGAAGTCTTCGACGAACGGTTCATCGGAAAGCCGCTGGTCTATTGCGGCACGGTCGGGCTGATCCCCCGGACGATTCGCGGCCGGCCGTCGGAGGAAAAAACCGTGCGGCCCGGCGACAAGATCGTCATGCTGGGGGGGCGCATCGGCAAGGACGGCATTCATGGCGCCACGTTTTCGTCCGAGGAACTCCATGCCGATTCGCCGGTCCAGGCGGTCCAGATCGGCGATCCCATCACCCAGCGGAAAATGTACGAGTTCCTGATGGAGGCCCGCGATCTGGGGCTGTACCGGAGTATTACCGACAACGGCGCCGGCGGGTTGAGCTGTTCCATCGGCGAGATGGGCCGGGAAAGCGGCGGCGCGGATCTCGACCTGGCGCTGGCTCCGCTGAAATACGAGGGGCTGAAGCCGTGGGAAATCCTCCTCTCCGAAGCCCAGGAACGGATGACCCTGGCCCTGCAACCGGAAAACGTGGAGGCGTTCCTCGATCTCGCCCGGCGGCGCGACGTGGATGCGACCGTTCTCGGCACGTTCACCGATTCCGGATTCTTCCTGGTGCGCTATGCGGCGCGCGTGGTCGGCCGGCTGGACATGGAGTTTCTCCACGAGGGCTGTCCGGTCATGCGGATGGAGGCGCGCTGGACGCCGCCCTCACTGCCGGCCCCGACACTGCCGCGCCGCGGGCCGCGCGACCGCCTGCTGAAGGAACTGTTGGGCAGCCTGTCCCTCTGCTCCCGTGAATACAAGAGCCGCCAGTACGACGGCGAGGTCAAGGGTTTAAGCGTGATCAAGCCGCATGTCGGCGTGTTCAGCGATATGCCGTCCGACGCCACGGTGCTGCGGGTGGACTATGCGTCCAACGAAGGCATCCTGTTGGCGGAGGGGATCAACCCGTTTTATTCGGATCTCGACACGTACGCCATGATGACGTCCGTCATTGACGAGGCGGTGCGCCGGATCGTCAGCGCGGGCGGGCGGCTGGGGGACATCGCCGGGTTGGATAATTTCTGCTGGCCGGACCCCGTGCGGTCGGAGAAGACCCCGGACGGCGAATACAAAATGGCCCAGCTCGTGCGCGCCAACAA
>JACQHI010000419.1 GCA_016199105.1 Lentisphaerota bacterium
GAGGATGAAATTCGATAACCAACCGCTCCTGAATGTGGAATACAAGCTCTGGCTTGACGGACGATGAAAAATGCGAATCTGCACTCGACCGCTTTATCCGATTTTCTGGATGTAAACTTCCGAGGTCAAAAAGCATGTCGCCGATGATTTCGGCAGGAAGGACCGGGCTTTTTCAAGCTCCAAAGAAAAACAGTCGGGTGAAATTGCCGCAGTCTCGTTGACTTGTTCAATCCTGAGTTCAAAGGCCGCTCGATCCTTTTCGAGCAAATCCTTCATTTCTGTCTCGCCGTAAAACTCAAACAGAATTCCAAGTTCGCCGTAATATTCCTGGTCGCAGAACAACCCCCATGTCTTTTTAACGGTCTTCCATGCGTCGGGGATTGCGGGATGGTTTCGGGGATAGTCGAAAAAAGATTCGGTTGTCGGAAGGCCGTGAACGACTTCGATTTCACGCATTCGAGTATAAAGATAATTAAGCCAGCGGTGTGTGTCGAGGATTGGGGTGGTCAGCCGGGTGGCGGCCTGATCGATGTGGAAAAATGCCGCCTCATCCGTAATATCGTTCTTGCGCCTTGCCTGTTGGGCGGCTCGAAGAATTATATGCCAATATCGAATGAAGTCCCGATCATGGGCATAGCCGCGGACGGCCGTTGCGAGGTTGGCCGGCCAGGGGCTATCGTCGTCCGGTTCCATTGCCAGGTCCCGGATTCTCCAGCGAATGGCGTTGCCGTTTCGGAAACCTTCCCTTTTTTGGCTGATGAAATCCATAACCGCCTCCTGTGGGGTTTTCCGGCTTTTGGTGGCAGTGTAGTCCGGTCAGACGGACAAAGAGTGTCCGTGCCGTTATGATTTCCGTTGCCCATCCGATTCGTGACGCGTTGCGCCACAAATCGGATGGGTAAGATTGGTATGGGGAGACAGCAACTCTTCAGTGCTGCTTGACCGTGTGCGGCGCCCGCAATCACATATCGGATTGAGTTCAGATGGGCGCTCGGACCTGTCACTGCTTTCCATGCTCATGTCCTTTCGCGGTTCAGCAAAGCCTGACGAAGCATGCGGAAGACGCGGGGCGGGGGTTGTGCGGCACGTTCACGGTGGGGATGATATGGCAATCGGCTTGTCGCACGGCAGCTCCGACAAGAGACAAGCCAGCATGCCGTCGGGGTTGAGGTGGCCGATCACGATGGTGTCTGCCACATGCAACAGGTATTGATTGCACCAAACGGCTCGCGCGGCGCTGACATGCGCTATGGTTTTGGGGAATGGCGTGACGATGAGCAGCCGCCCTGCATCGATGGCGCGTTGGATACGGGTGGGGAAGGCTTCCGACAGGCCGCAGGCCAACACCTGAACCATCGGCGCTTCCTTGGCAAGGCAGTCGTTGAAAACAGACCGTTCCATGGGGCTCAAGAAGCCGCTGATGACGCAGGCGGGCGGGGTTGGGAACGAGAACGCGGCTTGCGGGTTGGGAGAGAGGGCGTCAGGAGAGAGGGCGACCTGCCGGTCGGGAGAGAGGGCGACCCGCCGGTCGGGAGAAAGAGCGACCTGCCGGTCGGGAGAAAGAGGGGCGACCCGCCGGTCGCCCGTACGGCGGGAAGACAGGAAGGCGGTCTTGGGCAGGTTGAGAAGGGCTGGATTGCCGAGCATAAAACGCGGCTCGCCGAAGCGCAGAACATCGTAGTTGGCGGGGTTGTCGCGGATATAGCGGCGAATGCGGTCAAGATCCGCATCATCGCGGACAATGTGTTCGTAATAATTGCGGTGCCAGACCGCAGCGCCGGATGTTTGGCGCATTTGATTGATCCGTTTGCCGGCGGCGGATTTGAATCCCGCAATCAATGCGCCCAACGATTTGGGCGCGGGCCCCGTCGGGGCGACCGGGTCGCCCTCTTTCTTCCCGACTGGCGGGTCGCCCGCACGCGGCCGGATCGAAACAATCGCATGGAAATGGTCGGGCATGAGCACCCATTCGTCCAAGGCGATTTCATCCCGGATTTCCGCGGATTTCAACCATTCATCGCGCACCAGCCGCCCGGCATCGTTCAAAACCATGCGACCGTTGATGACCGTGCCGAACAGCCGCCTGCGGCCCTCTGTCGCGAGCGTGACATAATAGACCCCGCCGCCCGCATAGTTATGCGTTTTCAGACGAATGGACCGCCGGTGGTGAATTACGGGATCGTAAGACATGACTTTGTTGTAATCGCTGTTGCTGAAACCTTTACCTGGCGCTTTACGTCAGCGGCGAAAAGAGGTCCTGGAGCGTGGCGGCGTCGAGTTTCATTTCGTGGCCGGGCTGTTCGCTCAGGAGGCCGGCCACCAAGTCCCGCTTTTTCTCCTGCATCGCCAGGATTTTCGCTTCGACCGTGCCCTCGGCGACCAGCTTGTAGATGAAGACCGGTTTGTCCTGGCCGATCCGGTGGGCGCGGTCCGACGCCTGCGCCTCCGCCGCCGGGTTCCACCAGGGATCGTAGTGAATGACCGTGTCGGCGGCCGTCAGGTTCAACCCGAACCCGCCCGCCTTCAAACTGATCAGGAACAGGGGGACTTCCCCCGCCTGGAAGCGGCGGACGGGTTCCGTCCGGTCCTTCGTCGAGCCGGTCAGAATGACGTAGGGAATGGCGATTTCTTTTAGCGCGGTTTCGATGAGCGCGAGCATGGTCGTGAACTGGGAAAAGAGGAGGATTTTCCGGCCCTCCTCGATCATTTCCGGCAGCAGCTCCAGGAGCGCCTCCAGCTTGCAGGAATCCTCGGGGATCGAAAGCTTTTCCTCCGGATGCGTCAGCCGTGGATCGCAGCAGAGCTGCCGGAGCTTCAGCAGCGCGGCCAAGACAACGATCTGAGAGCGGGCCAGGCCTCGGCCGCGAATCTCCTCCTGAACGCGCGATTCCATGGCGAGCCGGATCGCCTCGTAGAGTTCGCCCTGGCGCGGACTGAGCGACACGGTCTGGACGATTTCAGTCCGGGGCGGCAGTTCTTTGGCCACTTCCTCCTTTGTCCGGCGCAGGATGAACGGCGCGAGCCGGCGGGCCAGGATCGCCCGCCGCTCCGGACTTTGTCCGTCTTCGATGGGCGTCCGGAAACGCCGCTGGAATTCCTGTTCGGACCCGAGAAAACCCGGCATCAGGAATTGAAACAGCGACCACAACTCGCCGAGATGATTCTGGATCGGGGTCCCGGTCAGGCAGAACCGGCGCGGGCTGTTCAGGCAACAGACGGCGCGGGCGGTCTGTGAGGCGGCATTCTTGATGAACTGGGCCTCGTCCAGGACCACATGGGAAAGTTTGAGCTTGGCATAGTGCGCGACGTCGTTGCGCACGAGCCCATAGGACGTCAGGATCAGGTCCGCGCGGCCCGCATCGGCGAGCAATGGCTGCCGGTCCGGGCCGATCGCTTCCAGCACCGTCAGCTTCGGGGTGAACTTGCTGATTTCCTGCCTCCAGCTTTGCAGGACGCTGGTCGGCGCCACGATCAGGCAGGGAGATTTGAGCCGGCCGTTTTGCTTTTCGGCGAGAAGGTGGGCCAGGAGCTGGACGGTCTTGCCCAGAC
>JACQHI010000427.1 GCA_016199105.1 Lentisphaerota bacterium
GAACAAAGGGCCGCTGGGGGTTTTCTGGCACACTCAGGGCAGCGGCAAGAGCTATTCGATGGTGTTCTTCGCGCAGTACGTCATCCGGAGAGTGCCGGGCAACTGGACGTTCGTTATCGTCACCGACCGGAATGAACTCGATGACCAGATATACAAGACCTTCGCCAATTCCGGTCTGATTCTCGAAAAACAGGCGCAGGCGGAAAGCGGCGACCATCTCAAAAACCTGCTGACCGAAGACCATCGGTTTGTTTTTACGCTCATCCAGAAGTTCCAGGCCCGTGATGGCGGCAAGTATCCCATGCTTTCCGACCGTTCCGATATCATTGTGATGACGGATGAAGCCCATCGTTCCCAGTATGACAGCCTGGCCATGAACATGCGGCGGGCATTGCCGAATGCCTCGTTCATCGGGTTTACGGGCACGCCGCTGATGGCCGGGGAGGAGAAGACCCGACAGGTATTCGGGGATTACGTCAGCATTTACAATTTCAAGCAGTCCGTGGACGACGGAGCGACCGTCCCGCTCTATTACGATAACCGGATCCCGGAACTGCAACTGACCAATGAGCAGTTGAACGAGGACATGGCCGCCCTGCTGGAAGCCGCCGAACTGGATGAGGAGCAGGAGAAGAAGCTCGAACGCACCTTCGCCAAGGAATACCACCTGATTACCAGGGATGAGCGCCTGGAAACCATTGCCAAAGACCTCGTTCAGCACTTCATGGGCCGGGGGGTGATGGGTAAGGCGATGGTGGTCTGCATTGACCGCTACACCGCCGTCAGGATGCACGACAAGGTTAAGAAGCACTGGAAGGCATACTACGATGATCTGCGGAAGCGTATCGGAGCGGGTGCGGAAGACCTGATTGAACGGGCGAAGTTCATGAAGGAGGCGGACATGGCGGTCATCGTTTCCTCCTCCCAAAACGAGCAGGAGGACTTCGCCAAGAAGGGGCTCGATATCCTGTCCCACCGGAAGCGCATGGCGAAAGAGGACCTGGAAACGAAGTTCAAGGACGAGAACGACCCGCTCCGCATCGTGTTTGTGTGCGCCATGTGGATTACCGGCTTTGATGTTCCCTGCTGTTCGACCATTTACCTCGACAAGCCGATGAAGAACCACACCCTGATGCAGACCATTGCGCGGGCGAACCGGACGTTCCCGGAGAAGAACAACGGGCTTATCGTGGATTATGTCGGCATCTTCAGGAACCTCCAGAAGGCGCTCGCGATTTACGGTTCCGATACCGGCGGCGGCATCAAGCCGGGTGAAAACCCCGTTCACGACAAAAAGGAACTGGTTGCCATGCTCAAGGCGGTGGTCAGCGAAACCGAAACCTTCTGCAAGCAGCACAAGGTGAATATTCCGGCGGCGGCGGAAGAGACGCGGGTCTTTGAGCGGAC
The DNA here is from genome assembly GCA_016199105.1 of Lentisphaerota bacterium. Lineage (GTDB taxonomy): Bacteria > Verrucomicrobiota > Kiritimatiellia > JAAZAB01 > JAAZAB01 > JACQHI01. The sequence goes on from JACQHI010000427.1 coordinate 1,408, forward strand.
GGCGTTGATTGCCGATGCGGTGGAGAAGTTGGTGTATCCCGAAGACAATAAGAAAGAATTTCTCCGCAAGGTGGGGCTGGTGGTGCGTATTCACAAGGCGGTTATGCCCGATCCCGTTGCCCATGACTTCGATAGTGTTCGGCGGGTGCTAGAGGCAATTGCAGCCAATCTCCGGCCATTACCCGAAGAGGTGGATATCAGCGAAGTGATGGAGGCTATAGAGATGCTCCTTGACCGCTCTGTCGCCACAAAGGGCTACAGAATTCAGGAAAAACCGAACGAAGGGGATGAGTTTAAGGCGGGTATCATTGACCTAAGCAAAATCGACTTCAAGAGCCTGAAGACGCATTTTGACAAGGGGCAGAAGCGCACCGTTATCGAGAGATTGAGGGCGGTGATTGAGCAGCGGCTTCTGGCCATGGTGCGGCTGAATCAGTCCCGGCTGGATTACCTTCAAAAATTCCAGCAGATGATTGAGGAATACAATTCCGGCAGCAAGAACATTGAGCAGTTCTTCAAGGAGCTGACCGAGTTCGTGAAGGAACTGGACGATGAGGAGCGGCGGGGTATCCAGGAGGGGCTGTCAGACGAGGAACTGGCCCTGTTTGACATCCTGACCAAGCCGGAAATGAAGATGACAGTCAAGGAGCGGGCGGCGGTTAAGAAAGTGGTTCAGGCGTTGCTGCAACGGCTCAAGAGCGAAAAGCTGGTGCTGGACTGGAAGAAGCGCCAACAGAGCCGTGCTGATGTCCGGCTGGCGATTGAAAAAAAACTGGATGAACTGCCCCGCACCTACACGCGGGAGATTTACGCCCGCAAATGTGACCTCGTCTATCAGCACATTTTTGAGTCATATAAGGATGCCGGGCACAGCGTGTATGCGGAGGCGGGGTGAGGCGTTGTGTCTGCCGGCCGTTTCCTGGACTGTGCCACCGAGTGGACGAACGACCAGAAAATCCTCCTCGGATTCCGGAAAGACGACCCATTCGCGGGCGCGGACTAGAGTTCCGGCGGCAAACGTCATGGCTTCCGGTCCTCCACCACTTCCCGTATTTGTTCACGTTGAGTACGCCGGATCCGAGTTCTGGCGAGATGGACGTGTCTGATTCGGAGATCAGAATCCCGAAGGATGTGGCATGAACGCATGGCATTTTTGCATAGCCAGACTCCTCAATTGTGTAGTATAAGTCTTCGTTATGGACGTGCTTAGCGAGTTCCTTTCGTCGAGAACCAGAGCGGCCATCATGCGCCTGCTCTTCGGCTTGAACCCCGTCCCGCTCCATGCGCGTGAGATTGAGCGTCGGGCCGGAGTCACCATCGGGGCCGTGCGACAGGAAGCGGCCAAACTTCTCCGGCTGGGGCTGATTACCCTCCGCAAGGACGGCAACCGGACCTATTACGAAGCCAACCGCCGGCATCCGCTTACCGAGGACATCCATCGCATGGTGCTCAAAACTGTCGGGTTGGCAGACGTTCTCAGGGCCGCTTTCGGCGGCACCGGGATACGGTGTGCCTTCGTCTTCGGTTCCATTGCGGAAGGGACTGCCAAGGCGGAAAGCGATATTGACCTGATGATTATCGGGAGCATCGGACTCAGGAAGGTGACTTCCCTGTTGTCGGGTGTCGGAAACCAACTTGGGCGGGAAATCAATTCGCACGTGATGACGCCGGAGGAGTTCGGGCAACGCGCATGCCGGAAGGAACACTTCATCGTCACTGTCATGCTCTCCTCGAAACTGTTTATTGTGGGCACGGAAGATGACCTTAAAACAAAATGAGCCTCCATCATCTCAACCCGAGGAGACCCAGCGCATGACCCGTGATGAACAACCTGACGGTGAAACATGACTCATCGCGAACGCATGCTGGCGGCCATCCAGGGAAAGGGCTGCGACCGGCTTCCGTGGATGCCGCGGCTCGATTTGTGGTATTCGGCCAACCGGCTGGCGGGCACGCTCCCGCCCCGTTATCGGACGGCTACCCTCCGCGAACTCACGGATGACTTGAACATGGGGTTCCACGCCGTGATCCCGAATTTCCGGGATCTGCGGACACCCGACGACGACGCGGATTGCGCGCTGGGCGTATTCAATCTCTGGACCATGCCGTACCGGACACGGTGGACCAAGATCGAGCGCCGCATCCGGCGGGAGGGCGAACTGACCCGCGTGGAATACGACACCCCGTTCGGCACGCTCAGGACCGTCACGCTCTACGATCAGGGGATGAGAAAGGCCGGCATCAGTCTGGCGCACACCGTGGAGCCCGCCGTCAAGAGCCCCGACGATTTCAACGCGGCGGCCCACCTGTTCGAGAATGCGGAGGTGGAGCCCAACGACGCCGGCTATGCCGAATTCGACCGCCGGACAGGCGAGGCCGGACTCGCGGTCGGGTTTGTGAGCCTGTCTGCTTCGCCGATGCATCTCCTGCAACGGGAGCTCATGCCGTTCGATCAATTCTGTTATGCCTTGAGCGATGTTCCCGAAAAGGTGGCCGGCTTGATGCGGGCGATGGACTGCTACTGGCGCAAAGTCATGGACGTTTGCGTGGCAGGCCCGGCCCGCGTTCTGTTGGTCGGCGCGAATTTCGATGCCACGATCACCTATCCGCCGCTGTTCCGGGAGCATTTCCTGCCCTGGCTGAAAACCTGGGCGGACGCCTTGCATGGGCGCGGCAAATACCTGCTTTCGCATCCGGATGGCGAGAACAGCGGGCTGCTGGAATGCTATCTCGAATCCGGCATGGATGTGGCGGATTCCATCTGTCCGAGGCCCATGACGCGGCTTTCGATCAAAGAGGTCCGGGACGCCTTCAAGGGAAAGATCACGATCATGGGAGGGATTCCATCCGTAACGCTGCTGCCCTCCAGCATGCCCGACCGCGAATTCGACGCCTTTCTGGACGATTTTTTCCGTCAACTGGGAGCCGCGGATCGTCATATCCTCGGCATCTCGGATACCACGCCGCCCGGCGCCGATTTTAACCGGCTCATCCGGATCGGCGAACGCGTCAAGGCCCTGGGGCCCGTTCCGATACGAGCGACTGTGGACGCTCCAAGCACTGGTTCAGGAAGCGATGACACGGCGAGACGGTGAGACGGTGCACCGGCGAAGGACAACATGACAACATGCGCTTTTTTACGGCTCAACAAAAGAACACAAAACAGCCTTTTATTTTTGTGCTCTTTGCGATCTCTCGCGGCTAATAACCTTCCTTGTGCTGACGATTAATGATGACCTCACGACAACGATTTCTGGCGGCGCTGCGGCGCGAGCGGGTGGACCGGCCGGCCCTCGGCACGGTGACCTCGCTGGCCTGTGTGGAGGCCATGGACGCGTGCGGCGCGGCCTTCCCGGAGGCGCACCAGGATCCGAAACTCATGGCGCGCCTCGCTTCCTACGTCAGCCTGGAAGCCGGCTTCGATATGATCTTTCCCGTGTATAGCGTCGTGCACGAGGCCGCCGCGCTCGGCGCCGCCATCGATTGGGGACAGCGCGACCGGATGCCGTCGGTGAAAGCCGCGCTGTGGCAGGACCCGGACGACATTGCCATTCCCGCCGACTTCGAGGCCCGGCCGGCCATGCGGGTGGTCCTGGATGCGTTGCGGGCGTTGAAAAAACGCTATGGCCGGGACACCGCGATCGTCGGCAAGACGTTCGGGCCCTGGTCGCTCGGCTATCATCTGTTCGGCGTGGACAACATCCTCGTCATGACGCTGGACGATCCGGACCGCCTGCAGAAAATTCTGGGCCGCCTGCTGGAAATCACGATGCGCTCGGCCCGGGCGCAGATCGAAGCGGGCGCGGACGCGTTGTGCCTGGGCGACCACTGCTCGCGCGACATGTGTTCGCCGGAGGCGTACCGGCGGTTTTTGCTGCCGCTGCATCAGCGGCTGGCGAAAGAGGTTCCCGGCCCGCTGGTTCTGCACACGTGCGGGGAGACCGCGGACCGCATCCCTCTGTTCGCGGAGACCGGGCTGGCCGCCTTCCATTACGACACCCGCGTGCCCGCCGCGACGGCGAAGCGGCTGGCCGGCGGGAAGCTGGCGCTCATGGGCGGCGTGAACAACGTGCAATCCCTGCGCAGCGGCGATACCGCGCGGATCGAGCAAGACGTCCGCGAGGCGGTGGCCGCCGGCATCCACGTCATCGGCCCCGAATGCGCCATCCCACTCGACACCCCCCTGCGCGGCCTGAAAGCCATCCGCCCGGCGCTGGAAAAGGCGTTGACGTCTTAATAAGGCCGGAAGCCCAGTTCGCGCAGATTGGCTGTTCTGGGATCGTCGAAAGTCAGACACGGCTTGCCGACGCCGGCAATCTCCCGACAAAACGTTTCGGTTTTACTTCCCGGCGCGGCATAGGCGACAACAATCTTTTCGGCCAATGCCGCCACGACATGATTTCGGCGGCCGGCGGTTTCGCGTGTGGCGCGTTTGGTCTTGGCATCGAAAGGCGACAGCAGGAGCAATCGGCCTTCGTCGAGGGGACGGCGGAATTCGGGAGAAATTCGCTTCGGCAGGCTCCGGGCGAGAACGACGCAGACCGGCACGGTGGATCGAAGCATGATCTTGAGAACCTCCTTCTCGACCGGCGAGTGAAACCCCCCAATGACCGGTTGCCCTTCCGCCCGCCATTTCTGCGCCAGGTCATAGGCTTTCAAAATCAGATTGCCCGGACAACGGACGGAACAGAAGAAGGCGGCCCATGCACTCTTGAGTAACCCGATATTTCCCATGTGTTGCATGCGATCCAGTTCGATGTTAGCCGCATAATGTGCGGGCTCTTCGCGGATACGGAGGACTGCCTCATCGTAATCCGCGTTGCCGAACCACCGCCTGAGCACGGCCTTGAACTTGCCGAATGCCCGATCGGTGCAACGCGTCACGCTGACCCGCTCGGCCAGGCTCTCGAAAAGGGATGGGGAAGCTGATTTGCGGGCGGCTCGGAGAACTGCTTCAAGCGCTTCCTTGGGCCGATCAGGTTTATCCTTTGTATTTACCGGCCAGAATGCGGTGTTGGCTTTTATCCAGTCCTGGACAGCCGGCTGTCTGTTCCCCCAGCCCAGGGCGGTATGCACATGGGGCGAATCGCTCCAAAGCCACATTTCAAATTCGGGTTTGATTACGATCGCTGCGCAACGCTTGTCCCAACCCGATTTTGCCAAGGTGGCTTCGACTGCGATCTCGATTTCTTCCGGATCCTTTTCCTCGGCTCCCGCGCCTTCCCAATCGAAAACCACCAAGGCATGTTTGTATCGGGCTCTCTCCGGCAGCAAGAAAGAATGGGCGGCGGTGCGGCATCCGGGATCACGCTGAACGTGGCGTCGTACGTCGAAGGAGATGCGCTGGATTCCCAACGCTTCGTGCCTTTTCAACAAGGCCTTGATGGCAACCTCGGCGTCGAGATCCGCAACAACCACGATCAAGTCCTTTGCGGTGGGAACCGGGCTCATCCAAGCACCCCACCGGCGAAAAGCACATAGAGATTCGGATCGCCCTGCCAGGTCCGAAGCCCCGGATGCTTGTCTCCCGCGATAATATCGGTGGAGCCATCCTCGGCTTTCGCGAAGCAAAGGACTTTCGCGGCATCCTTGGGTTTGATGAGGCTCAAAAGAACCGGAGAATGCGTCGCCATGAGCACTTGGGCGTCATAGACGGAAGACAACGATTGAAAGACCGTCTCGGCCGCCTTGGGATGAATGCCGTTCTCCGGCTCCTCGATCAGGTAAAGCCCCTTAAATTCCGGCAGGTAGGCCGGCAAGGTGAGAGCCAGCAGACGAAGTGTTCCGTCCGACGCCATCCATGAAGGGATTTCGAGGCCGTTGTCATATTTCAGCATCAGATACCGATGCTTGTCGTCCTCGCGTTCCACCGTGCGGATGTCCTGAAGGTCGGGCAGCGCCGTTCGAAGATGGCGCACCCAATCGCAAAACCGGGGTTCGTTGGCCTGCTTCAATTCTTCGACAACCCATGGCAAGTTCGAGCCGTCCGTCTTGAACCCCTTTCCCTGCTTGGGGGGACTCGCCTTGCGAATCAACTGGCTATTCAACACAAAAGTCTGGACACCCTCTGTCAGGAACGTCTTCAGCCAAGTCGAGACAGGAAAGCTGACTTCATCGGCCGGCAAATTAGCCAGCGCCGACTTCTTGGGCGACTGTCGGTAGGACGGATTGTAGCCCTTTGCTGTTTCCGCCATGTAGTTGTCATTCCCGTCAATCACCTTGCTGACCACCAGACGCTGACGGTTCTTGGCTTTTCGTTTTGGAAGCATAATCGTATCCGGTTCGGGCCTGAGAAGCGGAAAAAAGTCGCGCTGCGCCTCCGGTTCTTGATTCGGACAGATCAACCAGACCCGCTCCGTGAGCAAACCGATCCCTTCGCCGACAACATCCAGGCCAACGGCAACTTCGTAACGCACATGGGAAAGGTCCGGCTCCTCGATGCGCCCAATCAATCCCGAAGGAATAGCCACTTCAAGGGCCAATTCAAAGGAATCGCCTTTTTTCATCCAAAGCAAGTCCTGGGGATTGTTTGAACGATCCCGCACCGCCGTTTCCACGCCTTTTGTCACAATATCGCCAAGCAAAGACACCCCGTCGAGAAAGGTCGTCTTGCCCGTTGCGTTGGCGCCAACCAGAAGCTGAAACGGATCGACCCTCTGATCCACGTATCGCAAACAGCGATAGCGTAAAGCCTGTATTTTGCCGATCATTCTCTTCCTCCGCTTCTGTCAGGTCATCGGTCGTGCTTTGGCGGCTACAGACGCGATGGCATCCAACTTCTCTTTTATTTCTGCGCCGATACCGTCCTTCGCAACGAACTTGGCGAGTTTGTAGTACTCGTTCTTCCGCAACACCAGAGGCACCCCGAGTTTCGCGGAGAAGGTCTTGAACAGAGGGTCGAGGAAATCGTCGGTTGCCTTGATATCGTCCGTCCATGGGCCTGGTTTGTCGAGTGTGCCAAGAGCGCCTGTCACTTCCGCAATGGCGGCTTTCATCGCCTCAAGGCGTTGTTGCCGCGCGGCACGGCCAAAAAGGTCGTCGGAGACGTCGGAGACTGCGTACGCCAGGAGAACGTCTTCGCGGCAGAAGTAGTTCTCGACCTCGCGTTTACGCCACATCGTTTCGACCAGTGGCGTCCCCGTCTGCAATTCCTTATCCAGCCGGTCAAAAATGGCCACGGCAACAAGATCGCTCTTGGCTTCCCGTAGGCCAAAGAAGTGGTCCCGGGCGCGTTGCGGGAGGTTGGTGGAAATCGGATGGAGGAATGGAGTGGCAAGATGCGACCGCGCAGGGTGTTCCATGGTTTCGGCGAATACCCGCAGGATATCCAAGTCCGTCGTGTTTTCCAGATAGAGAACCCATCCCTTCTGCTCTGCTTGATAGTACTGGTCGAACCCAATATCCGTGAGCGCCTTGAGCAGTTGGGCGCCTTTGTCGTTGATCGTGTGGGGGCGGCCGATGAAAGCGACGACTCGTCCCCGATTGGCCGCTTCGTTGAGCACGATTTCCGAGTGACTGGCGGCGATGATCTGAGACCCCTGCGCCTCGGCGACTTCTGTCAGCAGGTTGAATATCTGGCGTTGGCGGAGAATCTCCAAGTGGGCATCCGGTTCATCCAGCAAGAGCGCGCTCTTGGGGTGCGCGTACAGATAGGCAAGCAGTAATAGTGTTTGCTGCAAACCGCGCCCTGAACTGGATATATCCAGTTCGTTACCCTCGGTGTCCTTATAGGCCATGGTGATTTCACTCCGGACCGGGTTCAGGACCGGCGGAATCAACTCCACGCCAAACAGGGTCTTGATATGCGCGACCACGCGTTGCCACGGAGTCGTATCCTTTGCCCCGCTCACGTTCTGGCAGAGATTCCGGAGAACCTGCGCCGTTTGCCCCTGGCCAATCAGCACACCGATCTCGCCCGGTTGCTTGACGAACTCCCGATCCGCCAAGCCCGACATGGGTGGCAGATACGCTATGCGGTGAGCCACCGCCCGCTCCGGGACGGTCATCCACTCAGGATCGGCGCCTGCTCCGATGCGAAGCGCCCGGCAGTAGAAAGACTCTTCGTTGGCATAGTCGAACTCCAAACCGCACTTCCATTCCTGCCCCTCGGTAATGCCGTGGACCACGAGCTCGATGCGGACGTTATCCGTGCGCTGCTTGCCGTTCCCGCGAGTGGTCTCGCGAACATGCAGATCCTTCCAAAGCAGAAGCGCGTTAGGAATGGGTAGCGCCATCAGGTCCTTACGGTTGATGGTGACCCCAGGGCGCTTCTTGGGGGTCTTGCCGCTCGTGCCATATTCGGTGACCCATGCGCGCAGTCCGGCATCCCATAGCGCCAACGCCTGCAGCGCCGTGGTCTTGCCCATGTTATTCGGGCCGATCAGCACGACCGCCTGCCCCAATTCGACGGTGGCGTCGGTGAAACGCTTGAAGTTGCGCATTTCCAGCTTCGTGAACATGACCTATTCCTCCTCCGTTGCCCCGCCGCCGCGGCCCATGCGTCTTCGTTCGGAAGCTTTCGGCTTCGCCAAGGCTACGCCGGACAAGACGGCGGGACCAGTACGGCACCTATTATCACAGTTGATGATGAAATCCAACTCTTCTGCCGTCAACCCGGAGTGAACCGCCAGCTTCCCCATAACCCTCATACAATCCTCGGAGTTCTGGCGGCCGCGTCGAGTCGCCGGTGGAGAAACGACACCATGGTGAGCAGATCGAGCGCATCCTGCTCGGTGATGTTCCACAGGATTTTCGGTGACCTTTCGGCAGCCGTGCGGGGCGGCATTATTTTGTGGCGCGGGTGTGAACGACTGGGTTGATGGCTGGTGCGTTTCCTTTCAGGGGGGACCAACGCCGGCGGCGGTTGCCTGATA